>JAEZGP010000706.1 GCA_023437285.1 Actinomycetes bacterium
CGGCCCAAGGCGTACGTCGCGTTCAAGCTCGACCCCCAGGCGCTGCCGGACCTGCCGGCGCCGCGACCCAAGTTCGAGATCTTCGTGTACTCCCCCCGGTTCGAGGGCGTGCACCTGCGCTTCGGCCCCGTCGCGCGCGGCGGCCTGCGCTGGTCCGACCGGCGCGAGGACTTCCGTACCGAGATCCTCGGCCTGGTCAAGGCGCAGTCGGTGAAGAACGCCGTCATCGTGCCGGTGGGCGCCAAGGGCGGCTTCGTGCTCAAGCAGCCCCCGGTGGCCCGCGACGCGTTGCAGGCCGAGGGCGTCGCCTGCTACGAGCAGTTCATCTCCGCCATGCTCGACGTGACCGACAACCTCGTCGGCGGGCAGGTCGTCACCCCGCCCGACGTGATCCGCCACGACGGCGACGACCCGTACCTCGTGGTGGCCGCCGACAAGGGCACGGCGAGCTTCTCCGACACCGCCAACAAGATCTCCCTGCGGTACGGGTTCTGGCTCGGCGACGCGTTCGCCTCCGGCGGCTCGGCCGGATACGACCACAAGAAGATGGGCATCACCGCCCGGGGCGCCTGGGAGTCGGTGAAGCGGCACTTCCGCGAGATGGACGTCGACACGCAGGCGCAGGACTTCACCGTGGTCGGCATCGGCGACATGTCCGGCGACGTGTTCGGCAACGGGATGCTGCTGTCCGAGCACATCCGGCTGGTGGCCGCGTTCGACCACCGGCACGTGTTCGTCGATCCCACCCCGGACGCCGCCACCTCGTACGCCGAACGGCGGCGCCTGTTCGAGCTGCCGCGCTCGTCGTGGGACGACTACGACCGCGCACTGATCTCGGCCGGCGGCGGCGTGTGGCCACGCACGGCCAAGTCGATCCCGGTCAGCGCGCAGATGCGCGCGGCGCTGGGCATCGAGGACGAGTCCGTCACCGCGCTGTCGCCGGTCGACCTCATCAAGGCGATCCTGCGCGCCCCCGTCGACCTGCTGTGGAACGGCGGCATCGGCACGTACGTCAAGGCCGCCACGGAGTCGCACACCGATGTCGGCGACAAGGCCAACGACGCGGTACGCGTCAACGGCCGCCAACTGCGGGCCAAGGTGGTCGGCGAGGGCGGCAACCTGGGGCTGACCCAGCGGGGCCGCATCGAGTACGCCCTGGCCGGGGGGCGGGTGTGCACCGACTTTATCGACAACTCGGCCGGCGTCGACTGCTCCGACCACGAGGTCAACATCAAGATCCTGCTGGGCGGGGCGGTCGCCGACGGGTCGCTCACCCTGACCGACCGCGACGCGCTACTGGCCGAGATGACCGACGAGGTCGCCGACCTGGTGCTCGCCGACAACTACGGGCAGGCCACCGCGCTCGGCAACGCGCGCGTGCAGGCCGAGCTGCTCCTGCCCGTACACCGCAGGCAGATCGCGGACCTGGAGCGCGCCGGCCGGCTCGACCGCGCGTTGGAGGCGCTGCCCACCGACGAGGAACTCGACGCGCGCCCCGCCGGGCTCACCGGGCCGGAACTGGCCGTGCTGCTGGCGTACACGAAGATGGCCCTCGAGGACGAGATCGACGATACGTCGCTGCCGGACGAGGAGTGGACCGAACCGGTGCTCGCGGCGTACTTCCCCGGGCCGCTACGCGAGCGGTACGCCGACCGGATGGCCGGTCACCGGCTGCGCCGCGACATCGTCTCCACCACGCTGGTCAACGAGATGGTCAACCGGGGCGGCATCACGTTCGCCTACCGGGCCGCGGAGGAGACCGGCGCGTCGACGCCCGACATCCTGCGCGCGTACGCCGTCGCCCGCGAGGTGTACGGCCTGGGCGAGCTGTGGGACGGCGTGGCCGCCTTGGACAACCGGGTGCCCACCGAGGCGCAGACCACCGTCTACCTGGAGACCCGCCGGCTGCTCGACCGGGCCGTGCGCTGGCTCGTCTCGGGCCGGCGCTCCCCGCTCGACGTGACGGCCGAGATCGAGCGGCTGCGCCCCGGGGTCACCGCGCTGCTGCCCCGGCTGGAGGAACTGTTCCGCGGCCGCGAACGGCAGACCCTGCTGGCCCACGCGGAGGAGGTCGCCGCCCGCGGCCTGCCCGAGGACCTGGCCCTGCGCGCCTCGCGCGTCATGTACGGTTTCGGCCTGCTCGACATCGTGGAGACCGCGCACGCCACGGGCCGCGACCCCGTCGAGGTCGCCGGCGTGTACTTCGCGCTGTCCGAGCGCTTCGGCATCGACGACCTGCTGTCGAAGATCTCGGCGCTGCCGCGCGAGGACCGCTGGCAGACGCTGGCCCGCATGGCGTTGCGCTACGACCTGTACGCGGCGCTGGCCGGGCTCACCCGGGAGGTGCTGTCCGACACCGATGCCAGCGCGTCGGGCGAGGAGCGCGTCACCGCCTGGGAAGCGTCGAACGCGACCTCGATCCTGCGTACCCGCAACGCGATGGGCGAGTTCGGCGACTCCCGCGCCGACCTGGCGGCCCTGTCAGTCCTGCTGCGCCAGATCCGCACCCTCGTGCGCACCACCACCTGACGGTTGGCGGCCACGACCCGCCCAGATCTCTTGCCCACCGTTGCCACCTCGCCCACGACCCGCCCAGATCTCCCGCCCACCGTTGCCACCTCGCCCACCACCCGCCCAGATCTCTTGACCACCGTTGCCACCTCGCCCGCGTCCCGCGCCGATCTTGGGACGAAAACGTCGCTGTGAGCACGTTTTTGTCCCAAGATTGCCCGCAATGATCAACGCTTGCCGGACGCCGACTCCCGGATGCGGAGCGGCGCGGGAGCTCCGCGACCCGCACGGATCTTGCTGACCACAGTTACCCGCCACGCCCACCCTGGACCCGCGCGATCTTGGGGCCAAACCCTAGCTATAAGTGGGTTTTGCCCCCAAGATCGCCCGCGATGATCGAAACGGGCGGCGCTGATTCCTGGATACGAGGCGAGGGCCGCGCGAAGCGGGGGCTGCGCTAGGCGAGGGCTACGGGAGGCGGGGCTACGGGAGGCGGGGGC
>JAEZGP010000745.1 GCA_023437285.1 Actinomycetes bacterium
GACGAGGCCTTCGCGCAGCCATTCGAGGGGGTCGAGGCAGACGACCTCGCCCCAGAGCATGTGCCGGCCAATGGGTACGCCGAGGGTCGGTGATCCGGAGCCGGCGACGAAGGGGTACAGGCCACACAGTTGGCTGGTGGTGCCCTGGTAGTCCATACCGGGGGCGACGTGCGCGGCCCGGCCGGAGCCGGGGCTGCGCCAGCCCCACGCGGGTGCCAGGTCGCGGCGGTCGCTGCTCATCGTGACCGCCGCGGTGACGACGAAAGCGGGTTCGAAATGCTCGCGGTCGTTGTCACGGGCTCGCCAACCACCGTGGGCGTCGGAAAGGCGCGGCGTACCGGTGTCGGGTTCGGTGCGCGGGCCTCGGCCTGCGGGTCGAGAGGGTGCTGCGGGTCGGCGAGCAGTTCGTTAACGATGACGGCGGCGTTTTCCAGGGCGGACACAGCGGCGTCCACGTCGGTCTGGTCGGGGTCGATGAGCAGGTCGACGGGTATGTGGTTGGAGGCAAGGCCGGTGTCGTCGTCGCGGCGGGCGACGATGAGGTGCCCGTCGTAGTCGCCTGCCTCGTTGCTCACGTGCCACAGCTCGACGGTGTGCCCGGCTACGCCGAACACGCCTGCCCGCTGGCTCGCCTCGAACAGCGCCGTGAGATGGACGTGGACGTTGTCGTCGTTGACCCCGAAGAACTCGTCAATGCCGATCCCCTGGGCGTAGCTCGCCGAGTCGCCGTGCGAGCTAGCGAGCCAGGCGCGGATGGTCTCGCGATCAGCGGTACACCGCAGCGGGTTGTCGGTGGCCGGCCCGGTCATGTGGGTTACCGCGTCCTGCAGTCGGGTCGCGAGCTGTTGGGCGGCGGCGGGGGTGAGGGTGACCGCCTCGTACGTGCTGCCCGGTACGGCGACGGCGAGCAGGATGCCGTCGAGCTCGCCGGCGCTGGCCATAACCTCGACTGTGGCTGGCCGGGGCGTGTCGTCGGTGGTGGCGGCCGGGATCGCCGCGTTGACGCCGGGTGCGCTCACGGGTACCTGCCTCGGGGTGTCGAAGGGCTGTTAGTGGGGCCAGTGGCGGGCGAGCTGTGCTGGGCAGATCCCGGCGGGCAGGGTGGTGGCGAACCCGGTGGCCTGCGACGCGTACATCCGCCGTAGGCGGATTTTGGCGGTGTCGGCGCGGTTTTCCAGGTCGGCGCAGGCCCGGCCGAGGTCGTCGGGGTCTAGGACGGTGACGGTGGCGAACATGGTCATCAGTCCGACTCCGGCGCCGGCGGCCTCCTCGCGGGCGGTCTGCAGGGCGCGTTCGCGGTCGGCGTGGTCGCGGGCGGACTCGTCGCGGCGTTGCGCCCGGTGGTAGGCGGTGCGAAACCACGCGGCGTTGACCTCGCGTTCGACGGTGCGGGCCGCCTCGGCGGCGGGAAACGGCCGGTAGAGCAGGGTGACGCGTTTGGGGTACGGGCCGGGGGAGACCAGGCGGGCCAGCACGTCGGCGTGGCCCTGTTGGCGGGGTGCCTCGTGCCAGGCCCACGACACCGACACGCCGGAGTCGTGGCGGTAGTGGTCAACCGTTTCCTCGGCGGCGACCGGTCCGGCGGTGTCCCAGTCCAGCCATCGGGCCAGGTCCACGCCCGTGGTCGGGTCGCCGAGCCGGGCCAGGTCGCGGCGCACCGCCGGGTCGTAGGCGGTGCGTACCACGGCGACGAGGTCGGCTGCGGTGGCCCGGCCGAGCACGGTGAGCCCGCACAACCCGAGCGCGTCCTGCAGGCCGGGCAGCACCCGGCTGATCTCACCGACGGCCTCCTCCACAGTCCGTGGTCGCGCCGGTGAGGCGGCCGGGAGGAAAGTGATTGACACGCGGGTGGCGACGTCCGCGGCGGCCGCCGGCGCGGCCTGCACGAGCTGGCGCAGCACCTTCTGGGCGGAGGCGGGGCTGTGCGGGACGATGCGGGCCTGTGTGTGGTTGGCCAGCCGCGTGCCGGGATCGGGTGCGGTGTCGACGGTGATCGCGGCCCACTTCACGATGGGCAGGTAGCCGAGGTTGGCCAGCCACCCGCCCCAGTTGTGCACCCAGGTCGTGGTCTGGTCGGGGTCGGATAGCCAGGTCGAGGTGGCAGCGCAGCGCAGCGTGACCGTCATCGTGCCCAGCCGTTGGTTGAGCACGATCCCGTAGTCGCCCTCGGGGTCGACCACGTGCAGCAGGCTGGTGGCGGCCAGTACCCCGGGCAGCTGCCAGGCGTGCTCGCCGTGCACCATCACCCCCGACCGGTAGGAGGTGTAACCACGGCTACGCGCGGTTGCCCACCGCAGGCGGCGTTGGATGCCGGCGCCGAGCGGCACGCCGTCCCACCGCACGAGCAGCAACGCGAGCATGAGCGCGCACGGTCCGGCCGCGATGGCGAGTATGAGAGGGCTCGCCGAGCCGGCCAGGATCAGCCCGGTCACGATGACCAGCACAACGAGAGTCTGTGCGGGGCCCAGCCCGAACAGGCCCATGCCACGCGAGCGCCGCCACCCGCCGTACGTGCGTACCTCGGTCATCAGCCCTCCATCGCCTTGGTCGCCTCACCGGCGGCCGCCTTGGCCGCCTTGACGGCCGTGGAGGTGACGACGATCGCGCCGGCCACGACCGGTGCCGCTGGCCCGGCTGCCGCACTGGCCGCCGCCGCGCCACCGGCGGC
>JAEZGP010000051.1 GCA_023437285.1 Actinomycetes bacterium
GAAGAAGACCAACATCCTCCAGATGGAGATCACGCCGAAGCGGGTCAAGCGCGAGGAGGTCATGCACCTGTCGCGCCAGCTCGGCGCGTTCATCCGCGCCGGCCTGCCGCTCATCGAGGCCGTGCACACCCTCGGCGAGGAGGCCAGCAACACCACGCTGCGCAAGCTCATGGCGGAGGTCGAGGAGGGCCTGCGCCACGGCGAGACGCTCTCGGACTGCCTGGACCGCCACCCGAAGGTGTTCCCCGAGTTCTACCGGGGCATCCTGCGCTCGGCGGAGCTGACCGGCCAGCTCGACACCGTCCTCGACCAGCTCGCCAAGTATCTGGAGCGCGACCTGGAGGCGCGGCGCCGGATCAAGGCCGCCGCCATCTACCCGTCCATGATCGCGGGCATGGCGGTGGTCACGGTGGTCGTCCTGTCGGTGTTCACCCTGCCGCGATTCAAGACGTTCTTCGCCAGCCTGGACGCGGAGCTGCCCTGGTCCACGCGCGTGCTCATGGGCATCACCGACTTCCTGACCGGCTGGTGGCCGGCGATCGCCGGCGCCCTCGCCGGCCTCGCGCTGATCGTCTTCCTGGCGCTGCGCACGAACGGCGGCCGGTATGCCCGCGACCGGCTGATCCTGAAGATCCCCGTGATCGGCGAGACCGTGCGCGCCGCGCTCGTCGAGCGGTTCTGCCGGGTCATGTCGTCGATGGCCGGCGCCGGCGTGGCGCTGCCCGAGGCGCTGCGGGTGGCCACCGGGTCGTTGCGCAACCTCGTCTTCACCCGCTCACTCGGGCAGGTCTCCGAAGCCATGCTGGAGGGCCAGGGCCTGGCCGCCCCGCTGGCGCGTACGGGCCTGTTCCCGCCCACGGCCGCCCGGATGATCCGCGTCGGCGAGGAGACCGGCACCCTGGAGGACCAGCTCGACGTCACGGCCCGGTACTTCGAGGGCGAGCTGGACTACAAGCTCAAGAAGGTCACGAGCCTGTTCGAGCCGGCCGTCATCGTGTTCATGGGTGTTGTCGTCGGCTTCGTGGCGCTGGCCCTGGTGCAGGCCATGTACGGCATCTTCAACCGGGTGCAGGTGTAGATGAACGCAGAGCGCCTGCGCGACGACCGCGGCGACACGCTCATCGAGCTGCTCATCACCGTGGTCATCATGGGCATCGCCGTGGCCGTGCTCATCGGCGGCATCGCGACGAGCATCCGGATCACCGACGTCCACCGCAAGCAGGCGGTCGCCGGCGCGGCGGTACGCGACTTCGCCGAGGCGATCGAGAGCCGGGTGGCGGCCTCGCCGACCGGGTACGTGGCCTGCGCGGGGCCGGACGCCTACCGCTCCAGCTACACCCCGCCGGCCGGGTACGCCCACGCGCTGGTCGTCACGTACTGGAACGGCTCGGCGTTCGTGGGCACCTGCGGGGCGACGGACCGGCACCTGCAGCGCGTCCGGTTGACCGTGTCCAGTCAGGACGGCCGGGCCGCCGAATCGTTGGACCTGGTCATCCGCCGGCCCTGCCGACCCGCGGACCCGGCATGCTGACCCGCCGGGCGCTGCGCGACGACCGCGGGTTCACGCTCACCGAACTGCTCGTCGCGATCGTCATCCTGGGCATCATCATCGTGCCGTTGACCAACGGGCTCCTCGCGTTCTTCAAGCACACCGACGAGACGACCGGCCGGCTTTCGGAGTCGCACGACATCCAGATCGCCGCCGCGTACTTCGCCCAGGACGTGGCCAGCGTCGGGGTACGCGACTGGACCGCCTCCGGGTTCCCGCTGCTGACCTCGGTGGAGGTCAACGTCGCGGCGGGCAGCGGCCGGGCCTGCGGGGTCGCCGGTACGCCGGCCGCGCTGATCCGCCTGGCCTGGGACGACCCGACCGACGCGACGGGGACCCCGCGTACCGTGCGGGCGGCCTACCTCGTGCAGACCGTGGGCGGCGAGCAGCGGCTGCGGCGCATCATGTGCGTCGGGCCGAGCACCGTGCCGGTGTCGGACTCGGTGCTGGTGCACAACCTCGACAGCGCCAGCGTGTGCTTCTCGGCCGCCTGCACCACGGCCGTACCGGCGGTGCCGCGCCAGATCAACCTGAACCTGACCATCAAGAACCGGGCCACCAGCGCGGCGGTCACGGTCACGCTCGTGGGACAGCGGAGGCAGACATGAGGTGGCTGACGCGCGCGTTCGACGCGCAGCGCAGGCGGCTGGCGGACGACAGCGGTACGTCGCTGATCTTCGCGCTCATCTTCATCACCGTGGTGGCGATCGTCATGGGCGTGGTGCTGTCGTTCGCGGAGACCAACCTGCGTACGACGGTCGCGATGCGGGCCCAGGCCGCCCGCGCGGCGGCCGCCGACGGGGCCGCGAAGGTCGCCATCGACAACCTGCGGGCCGGCTCCTACCTGGGCGACGGCAACTGCTTCGGGGCGGACGCACAGCTGCGGATGGCCAACTTCTACACCGAGGCCAGCAGGTCCGGCCAGGTGACCGGGTCCGCCGCGGTGTCCTGCGCGCCGGACGACACGAACACCAGCGTCGCCCCGATCAACGACGGCAACCGCCCCGGCAACGCCTTGATCACGCTCGGCAAGCCCGGCGACGTCGACCAGAGCGACAACCCGGGCGACGGGCTGTACGTCAAGATCAATGGCGGCAAGAACGACACGGTCATCGTCAAGGGCGGCGTCTTCTCCAACTCGCGGATCAACATCTTCCACGGCACGCTCGACGCGGCCTCGGTCAAGGCCCGGGGCGCCTGCCTCGGCACCATCGTGCCCGCCGTGACCTGCCCGAACGCCTCCGCCGACATCGCCGACCCGAACTACGCCGCGCCGACGCTGCCGACGAACGTGCGCACGCCGCCAGCATGCGACAACAAGGAAAAGAACGCGGTGTCGTTCAAGCCCGGCGTGTACACCAACGTCGCCGCGCTCAACGCCGCCATGAAGTGCAAGAAGCTCGTCTACAACTTCGAGCCGGGCGTGTACTACTTCAACTTCAACGGCGTGTGGAACCTCGAAGCGGGCTACGTCATCGGGGGCACCATGACCGGGGCGTACCGGACGGACAATCCCCCGGACATCGCCACCGCCTGCCACAGCCCCGTGCCGCCGGACAACCCGCCGGCCGACTGGGAGCCCGTCGCCGGGCAGCAGGGCGTGACGTTCGTGTTCGGCGGCACGGCGCGGATGTACCTCGACGGGGACGCGCAGGTGGCCCTGTGTGGCCAGTACTCGCCGTCGCGTCCCGCCACGGTGATCTACGGGCTGAAGACCAACGCCACCAACGACATCACCCGCCGCAAGGTGGCCCTGATCAGCTCGAACAAGAACGGCAACTTCGCCGCGTACCTGTTCGGCACCGTGTACGCGCCGCAGGCGTGGATCGACCTGAACCTCAAGAAGGACCTGCAGTTCTTCTTCCGGGGCGGCGTCGTGGTGCACAAGCTCAGCATCGACGGCCCCGGCAACACGATCACGCCCATGCCGATGGTGGCCACCCCCGACCGCAGTACGCAGCCGAGCCAGGCGGTCGTCTGGCTCAACGTGCACCTGTGTCCCGCGGCGGCCACGTGCACCGCCACCGGGCAGCCCAGCCTGCGCGCCAAGGTGGGCATCACCGAGGAGTCCGGCAGCCGCCGGGTGACCGTGCTCAACTGGAGCGTGCAGCGCTAGCCGCCGAGCACGGACAGGTACAGATCGGCCAGGGGGGCCGCCGCGCACACCGCGCGCAGGCCCCCCGCGATCATGAACGGCCCGAAGGGCACGGCCGTGCGGCGACCGCCCCCGCGGACCAGCAGGATCGCGATGCCGGCGAGCGCACCGAGCAGGAAGCCGGCGAACGCTCCGATGATCAGCGTCGACCAGCCGAGGTAGGCCAGCATGCCGCCGAGCAGGCCGGCGAGCTTTACGTCGCCCATCCCCATGCCGCCGGGGTAGAGCAGGGCCAGCGCGAGGAAGAACGCGAACAGCGCGGCCGCCCCGATCCCGGCCCGGGCCAGTGCCCACCAGTCGCCGTGCCAAGCGGACGCCACCGCGAGCAGGACGGCCACCACCGGGTACGCCGGGAGGACGAGCGCGTTGGGCAGCCGCCGCACGTCAATGTCGATCATGGCGAGGGCGACGCCGAGCGCGGCGAAGTAGGCCATGGCCGGCGCGGCGCCGAGCTGGTCGGTCGCGGCCAGCCGCACGGTCAGCCCGCCGAAGAGCGCGGCGGTGAGCAGTTCCACCAGCGGGTACCGGATGCTGATCCGCGTACCGCAGCCGGCGCACCGGCCGCGCAGCGCCAGCCAGCTCACGACCGGGATGTTGTGCCGGGCCCGGATCGGCGCTTCGCACGCCGGGCAGCGCGACGGCGGCGAGACCACCGACTCGCCGCGCGGCACCCGATGGATCACCACGTTGAGGAACGAGCCGACGGCGAGCCCGAACAGCGCGCCGACGACGAACAGGGTGATCATGGAGGCGGGGTGCACCGCCCCATCATGCCTGTCGCGCCTGGTCAGCCACCGCGCGGCGGCGGACGGCCGCGACGGCGGCGACCACGACCGCGGGCAGCACCGCAGCGCCGACGCACACGGCCAGCTGGGTCCACGTCAGGGGCGAGGTGTGCAGCAGGACGCGCAACGGCTCGAACGCGATCGCGGCGAGCTGCAACACCGCCGAC
>JAEZGP010000062.1 GCA_023437285.1 Actinomycetes bacterium
CGCCATGCTGGGCGAGCGCACCAACTGGGTCGCCAACGTGCGCGCCAACGACGGCCGCGCGGTGCTGCACCACGGCGTCGCCGAGCAGGTGCGGCTGGTCGAGGTCGACGTCGAGGCCCGCCCGCCGATCCTGCGCCGCTTCCTGCAACTGGCGCCCGGCGCCCGCCCACACGTCCCCGTGGACCGCCACGCGCCGCTCACCGACTTCGCGTCAGTGGCCGCGCAGTTCCCCGTTTTCCGCGTTACGTCACCGTCCTAATTAACACCACTATTGACATTTACAGATCTCAATAGAATTGGCGTTTGGACGAATTGTGGGCCGAAACTGGAAAACGCGTTCCCGGCTCCTCGGTCCGTTTCGTGAGACAGAACGCCGATCCATACTGCGAATTGCTTTCCCGTACCGATCGGCGCCGCCAACCCGCGTGCGACGCCCTCGGCTCGTGCTGACTGACGCGGCCGGCACGGCGCCTCGGGCAGTGGCCCCCACCTGCGGGACGGGCCGGGCCGCAACGGATCGGTGCCGGGCGAGGACGTCGCGCACAATGGAACGTCGTTCTATGTAATGCGGCGTCCGGCCACAGTATTGCGGTGATTCCCGGACGGCGGCACGCACGAGTCACCACCCGGTCGCCCTTCGTATTGATGGTGACCGACTTTGTCAGCACGAGAACGTGCGCATACTCATGTGAATGGATTCGTTTGGCCTCGCGCCGACATTCGACGTGGCATGGGCGGCGAAGTAGACCGGGTCGCTGCGGACGGAACACGCCGCCAGGCACCCGACGGCGACCGCCCGTCCCCTCGCCGAATGCGCACATACGGCGGCACGACAGCCCTCCAGCCTTGCCATATGTGCACATAGGACGACACTGCTACCCCTCCCTGCGCCATATGCGCACATAAGGTGGCACGACAGCCCTCCAGCCCCGCCATATGTGCACACAAGGCGACACCACCGCGCCTCCCCTCGCCGTATGCGCACAAAGGGCAGCACGGCACCCCGCCGCCCCCGCCGAATGCGCACAAAAGACAGCACCGCACCCCGCCGCCCCGCCAAATGCGCACAAAAGACAGCACCGCACCCCGCCGGCCTTGCCGAATGCGCACAAAAGGCAGCGCTGGAGCCCTCCCGCCTTGCCATATGTGCGCAAAGGGCGGCGCGGGCGCTTCCTCGAGGGCGTGTGTCCGATCTGTACGGTGAGCAGATGCTCCGGTCGCTCGTGCGGCATCGGGCCGCCACCGTCGCGCTGTGGGTCGCCTTCGGCGCGATCGCCGTCGTCTCGGCGCTGCTCGTGCTGCACCGCCCCGCCGCCGAACGCCTGTCAGACCTGCACATCTACTATGGCGCCGCGCAGACCGTACGGGCCGGTGACCCGCTGTACGGGTACGTGGCCGAGAACGGCGGCCCCTTCACCTATCCGCCGTTCGCGGTGCTGCTGTTCCAGCCGATGACGCTCCTGCCCGAGGCCGTGCTGCGCGTCCTGTGGCTGCTGGCCACGTGCGCGGCAGTCGTGGCCATCGCGCTCGCGCTGGGCCGGTCCGGCGTCGTGGCCCCCGACCGGCGGCACGTCGCGGTAGCAGCGATCGCCTGCGGCGTCCTGCTGTCCGCGCCGGCGCAGAGCAACCTGCGGTTCGGCCAGATCAGCATCTTCATCGTGCTGCTCGCGCTCGCCGACGGCGCCGGGCTCACGCCCGCACGGCTACGCGGCGTCCTCGTCGGGGTCGCCGCCGCGATCAAGCTCACGCCGCTGCTGTTTGTCGTCTACTTCCTGCTCGCCCGCCGCTACCGCGACGCGGCCCGGGCCGTTGGCGCATTCCTCGCGTGCGCGGGTGTCGCGTTCGCCGTACTGCCAGCGGACAGCTGGCGGTACTGGTCGGGCACGATGCTGCAGACCTCCCGCGTCGGCGACCTGGCCTCCCTGGGCAACCAGTCGGTGCACGGCATGCTGTTACGCATGGACGTGCCGGCCGGCACGCTGCCGCTGGTCTGGGCGGCGCTTGTCGCCGTCGTGTGCGCCGCCGCGCTGCGGCGGGCCCGCCACCTGACCCGCGACGGGCAGCCGGTCCGGGCCACCGTCCTGGTCGGCTGCGCGACGATCGCCGCGTCGCCGGTGTCCTGGACCCATCACCAACTGTGGACGGTACTGGCCGCGATGCTCCTCATCGCCGCCGAAGGGCACCTGCGCAAGGTCGCCGGAGTGCTCCTACTGCTGGTCATGACCCTGTCGACCGGCGTGGCACTGCGCGCCGTCGCTACCTACCCGGGATGGCAGTACGCGCTGGAGAACGCCCGCGCGATCGGCGCGGTCGCGGTGTGCCTGGCCGGGCTCGGCGGCATCGTCGGCGTCGCCGCGACGGCGCGACGCGACGGTCGCGCGCGGGCGTGGCTGCGCGCGGGTACCGCCACCGCCGTGGTGCTCGCCTGCGTCGCCGTGCTGCCGCTGCCCGCCGCCGCCGACCCGACCTTCAAGGCCTACACGGCCGCCGACCTGAACAACCCGCGGTACTTCTACTTCACCGGTCCCCTGCCACCCGGCGTCCCGGTCGTCTTCAGCGTCCGCCACGAGAAGACGAAGGTACGCGTCAACGGTGTCGTGGACCCGGCCGTGACCCGCCTGGAGTTCCGCTCCGCCCCTGGCGGCGCGGCCCGCGACATCCCGGTGCTGGTGACCGCCGCCGGTACCCGGACGTTCTCGTTCCGCAGCGCGAACCT
>JAEZGP010000716.1 GCA_023437285.1 Actinomycetes bacterium
CCACGGGCCAGGTTCACGGCCGTGGGCCGCGCCGTCTCCAACCGGAGTACGGCCGACGTGAGCGCGTCCGGCTCGTCGGCGTACTGGCGGGCGGCGATCGCGACGCCCAGCGCGCCGGCCACCCCGATCGCCGGGGCGCCCCGCACGGCGAGCCGCTGGATCGCGTCGATCACCTCGTCGACGGTGGTGAGCCGGAGGGTCCGCTCCGTGTCCGGCAGCGCGGTCTGGTCGATGATCTCCACCGCGCCGTCCACCCAGTCGATCGTCCGCATGCGCTCACGGTACCTAGAAGCGCGGCAGCAGCGCGGCGGCGGCGCTGGCCAGCAGCGGGCTGACGATCACGAGGCCGGCCTGGATCTCGCCCAGCGTGGTGTGGTCGAGGCCGAGCAGGTGCTCCAGCTTGGCGCGGTCCTCGGCGGCCTCGACGAGCCGCTCGCGGGGTACGTGCGCCAGGTCGACGAACTGGCTGACGAAGATGCTCGCCCGCCGCCGCAGCAGCGCCGAGGTGGGCACGTACATGAGCCCGACGAGGAGGGTGCCGGCCGCGCCGGTGTAGACGACGGCGGCCTCGTCGAGGTGGTTGGCCGTGCCCCAGCCGATGGCGGCGGCGTTCACCAGCACGACGAACACGAGCAGGCTGCCCAGCAGTTGCAGCACCCGCTTGAGCACGCGGCGCAGCTTGATCAGGGCGGCGAGCTGTTCGCCGGGCGTACCGGTGAAGCCCCGCAGGGCCAGGCAGCGCAGCGCGGCGAGGGTGGCCCCGGCCGGCAACGCTCCGATCACGGCGATGGCGGTGAGCAGGACGCCCCGGGCGGTCAGGCCGCTGCCGATGAAGACCCGGGAGCTCACGACGGCGGCGGTCGCGAGCAACAGGAACATGAGGATGGCCGGCAGGGTCTGCCAGTGCGAGATGCGCAGGACCCGGTTCACCTCGCCACGGCGGGCCAGCCCGGACCCGAACGCCGAGCCGCTCAACGCGCCCAGCAGGACCGCCACGGCGGCCCAGATCAGCCATTTGGAGTGATAGATGTCCTTGTCCGGGTTGCTCCACGCGATGGCGAACCCGAGCGCCCCGCCGAGCACCATCAGCGCGGTCCGGTAGGTGCGCGTCCAGCCGGCCACGCCCAGTGGCCGGGGCGGATAGAACACAGTGGACGAACGCACCGCACTGGCCCAGGCCTCGTGCGCCGCCGCCTCGTCGACGGGCCCGAACCCCGGCGAGACCGGCACGACCGGCCCTCTCGCGGATGCCTGTGTCATCGCCGCCCTTCCCGGTCCATCGACGTGTACGCACCCTATCGGGGAACGCACCCACTACGGTGAGAGGCATGGCAAGCCGTGACCCCGTCGCTGACCTGCAGCGCATCGCGTTCCTGCTGGAGGCCGCGAACGAGGCGACGTACCGGGTACGGGCGTTCCGTTCGGCCGCCGCGACGCTGACCAAGCTGCCGGCCGAGGAGATCGCGTCGCGGGCAGCCGCCGGCACGCTGACGAAGCTGGCCGGCGTCGGCAACGTGACGGCCCGGTGCGTGGCAGAGTCGCTGGCCGGCGAGGAGCCCGTCTACCTGCGCCGGCTGCTGGCCACCGAGGGCTCCGATGTGGACGAGGCGACCACGGCGCTGCGTACGGCGCTGCGCGGCGACTGCCACACGCACTCGGAGTGGTCGGACGGGTCGGCGCCGATCGAGGAGATGGCGATGGCCGCCCTCGGCCTGGGCCACCAGTACCTGGTGCTCACCGACCACTCGCCCCGGCTGACCGTGGCGAACGGCCTGACGGCGTCCCGGCTGCGCGAACAGCTCGACGTGGTGGCCGCCATCAACGAGACGTTCGCGGCCACGGGCACGGCGTTCCGGATCCTCACCGGCATCGAGGTGGACATCCTCGCGGACGGCTCGCTGGACCAGAAGGACGACCTGCTCGCCGAGCTGGACGTGGTGGTCGGGTCGGTGCACAGCAACCTGGCCGACGAGCCGGACGTGATGACGCGCCGCATGCTGGCCGCGGTCGGCAACCCGCACCTGGACATCCTCGGCCATTGCACGGGCCGGAGGCTGGCGACGTCCGGCGGCGACAAGGGACATCGGGGCCGGCCCCGGGCGGAGAGCCGGTTCGACGCGGCGGCGGTGTTCGCGGCGTGCGTCGAGTACGACAAGGCAGTGGAGATCAATTGCCGGCCGGACCGGCTCGACCCGCCCAAGCGCCTGCTGCGGCTCGCGGTGGAGGCCGGCTGCCGCTTCTCGATCGACACCGACGCGCACGCGCCGGGTCAGCTCGACTGGCAGCGCGCCGGCTGTGCCCGGGCGGTCGCCTGCGGCGTCGTCCCCGAGCGCGTGGTCAACACCTGGTCGGCCGACGACCTGGTGGCCTGGGCCGCTACCCACGGCTAGCGGTCGTGCGCTGGGACAACGCCACGCCGGCCAGCACGATCAACGCACCCACCGGCTCGTACCAGCTGAGGCTCTCCTTCAGGACCACGATGCCGATGACGGTCGCGACCAGCGGCACCACGTAGGTGACCGTCGACGCCATCGTGCTGCCCACGACGCGGATGACCCGGAAGTTGAGCGCGAACGCCACGCCCGTGCCCAGGGCGCCGAGCGCCACGATGCTCGCGATCACCTGCGGCGTCAGCGTCGACCCGGTGGGCGGGGCGCCGGCGAGCAGCGGCGCGATGACGAGCAGCTGCGCGGTGGCCGCGACCAGCTGTCCCCCGGCGAGCGCCAGGCCCGACTCCGTCCGGCCGTTCATGATCTTCTTGGTGTACGGGATAGCGACGCCGTAACACGCGGCCGCCCCCAGGCACATGAGTTGCCCGATCAGCTCCCCGCCGCCGACGTCGCGCCACACGCCCAGCACGACGAGTACGCCGACGAACCCGACCGCCAGGCCGAGCACGCGCGCGCGGGTCGGCCGCTCCGACGGCATGAACAGCAGCACGACGAGCAGGACCAGCAGCGGCGTCGTGCCATTCCAGATGCCGGCCAGGATGGACGAGATGCGCTGTTCGCCGTACCCGAACAGGGTGAACGGCACGACGTTGCCGACGAACGCGAGCAGCGCGAGGTGACCCCACAGGCGCGGGTCGCGCGGCAGCCGGTCGCGGGTGACCAGCACGAGTACGACGAGGACGAGCGCGCCGGCGGCGCACCGGCCGAGCGTCAGATAGATCGGTTCGACGCCGCCGTCGACGGCGACCTTGATGAACAAAAAGCTCGCGCCCCACAGCACGGCGAGCGTCACGTAGGCGGGCAGCCAGGCCCGGGCGTTGTGCACCCGAGGTTCAGTAAGGACCGGGGTCGTCACGGCGCCTATCCTGCACGGTGCGCACGACAATACGCGCGCCCTTTTCCGCGTCGTGGCGGTACGTTGCGTGGATGGCACGCACTGATGACATCGCCGACCGCTACGTTGACGACTGGGCCGCCCTCGACCCGGTCGGCGCGACCTCCGTCGGCATCGCCGGGTACGACGACACGTTGACCGACCTGTCGCCGGACGGGTTCGCCGCGCTCGCCGACCTGGACCGGCGGACTCTTCAGGAGCTTTCCTCGGTGCGGCCGGCCGACGAGCGCGAGCGCGTCGCCAAGGAGGCGATGGAGGAGCGGCTGGGACTGGCCCTGGCCAGGTACGACGCGGGCGAGGTCACCAGCGAGATCAACGTCCTGTCCAGCGCCCTGCACGGTACGCGGGCGGTGTTCGACCTGATGCCGCTGGCGGGCGACGACGCGGCCGCGAACATCGCCGCGCGGATGGCGGCGTTCCCGGCGGCGGTGGCCCAGTTCACCGAGACGGTCCGGGACGCGGCGGCGCGCGGGCACGTGTCGGCCCGCCATCAGATGTTCGAGATGGCCAAGCAGTGCGACGCCTGGAGCGACCCGGCCAAGGACAACTTCTGGCCGGAGCTGGCCGCACGGGTACGCGCGGCCGGCGACGTCCCCGCGTCCCTGGCTCGTGACCTCGACG
>JAEZGP010000234.1 GCA_023437285.1 Actinomycetes bacterium
GGGAACGCCCGGGCGGTGGCCGCGCCGATGCCGTTGGCGGCACCGGTGATCACAACGGCGGAGTCACTCACGACGACAGGGACGCCTTGTCGAACATGAGCACCGTGCTCGCGTTGAGCTTGAGGCCCTTCACCTTCTCCGCCACCACGATGTTCTCCGGCTGGGAGGTCAGCGCGAGGAAGGGAACGTCCTCGCTGTACGCCTTCGCGATCGTGGTGATGGCGGCCTTCACGCCGGCCTCGTCCTTCGCCGCACGGCCGTCGGCGATCGCCTTGTCGACGGCCGGGTTGATGTACCCGGAGTAGTTGCCGCCGCCGGCCGAGACAAAGGTCGAGTTGAAGTCGCGGTTGAGCGCGAAGAACGGCTCAGCGTCGCCGATCGTCGAGCCGAAGCAGGCGATGTCGTAGTCCTTGCGGACGATGACGGCCGAGGTGTTGGCCGCGATCTCCTGCTGGTCGGTCAGCTCCACGGTGAAGCCGGCCGCCTCGAGCATGCCCTTGACGGCGGCGCCCCAGGTCGGCAGGCCGGTGTGGCAGCTGACCCGGATCTTGCCGTTCCAGCCGTCCGCCTTGGCCTCGGTGACGAGTTGCTTGGCCCGGTCGATGTTGTACGTCGGCCCGGTCACCCCGTCGAACCACCGCGACTGCGACGCGATCAGGTCGGTGGTCATCTCGCCAAGACCGGAGTAGACGCGCTGGTTGAGCGTGTTCAGGTCGATCGCCGCGGCGACGGCCTGGCGTACCCGCTTGTCCTTCGTCGGTGACGTCGACTGAATCTGTTCGCCGTCGGGGCGGCCCGCGCACTTCGGCGCCGGCTCGCCGCCCTTGCAGGTGACGACAATGCCGTTGTTCATGATGAGCGTGTCGTTGGACGACGCGCGCTGCGTGAACCCGCCGGCGCCGTCGTCCCGGGCGTCCGCGATCGCCGCGGCGTCACGCAGGAACGCCACCGACACCGTACCCGCCTTGAACGCCTCGTAGGTCTGCGGACCGGGGCCGGCGAAGATGAACTTCAGGCTGTCGAGCGGAGCGGGTCCGCCCCAGTAGTTGGGGTTGCGCTTGAGGGTCGCCGACTCGTTGGGCTTGAAGCTGTCGATGATGAACGGCCCGGCCCCGGCGCCGACCGGGTTGGTGCCGAGCCCGTCGCCCAACGTCTGAACGGCCTTGGGCGAGACGATCATGCCCGGGGTCGAGGCGAGGGCGTACGGGAAGGCGTTCCACGGGAAGGACAGCGTGAAGACCACGGTGAGGGGGTCCGGGGTCGCGTAGTTGGTGATCGGCGTGACGAGCGAGACGCTGCGCGAGCGCTTCTCCACGTGGCGCTTGAGGCTCGCCACGACCGCCTCGGCGTTGTAGTCCGTACCGTCGGAGAACTTGATCCCGGAGCGCAGCTTGAGGGTCCACTGGGTGAAGTCGGCGTTCGGGGTGAGCGACTCCGCCGTCTGCGGCTCATAGGCGCCGGTGTCGGGGTTCCACCGCATGATGGTGTCGTAGAGGGCGGACAGCTCGTGCCCGCCGGAGTTGCCCGTGCCCGCCGTCCCGACCGGGTCGAGCGAAACGGTTGCCGACCAGGTCGCCATCGTCAGCTCGCCGCCCGTTGCCGGGGCGGCCGCCTCGCTTTCGCACGCGGTCAGGACCATGGCGGCCAGGGCCGAGGCCGCGCCTACCAACAGCACGCGCGACCGCCTGCGACCAGGCTTCGTTCTAGTTGTCATCGATGTCTCCTAGACCGAGAGACACAGCACCCGGCTGTGATCGCCTGCAACGTAGCAGCTAGGCGAGGGCCAATCAAGCGCTCGTTCGGGTAGACAGATGTCACCACCCGGGTTTTAGCAAACGCTTGCTTGACGGGTATAGTGCCTGTCGCGGGCCGCATCGATATCGCCCGCGTATCCCGGCGTCACATGAAGAGGTTTTGCGTGGCCGAGTCGTTGGACCGACGGCAACAGATCATCGACTGCGCGGCCGCGGCCTTCGCCGATCGCGGTGTGGCGGCGACCACGGTACGGATGATCGCCGACGAGGTCGGCATCCTCTCCGGCAGCCTGTACCACCACTTCCAGAGCAAGGAAGCGATCGTCCAGGCGATCCTCGGGCCGTACGTGGCCGAGCTGCGCCAGCGCTACCAGGCGGCTCTCGAAGCTCCGGCCGACCCGGCCACCCGGCTGCGCGCCCTGGTGCACGCGTCCCTGGAGACCGCGAGCGCCCACCCCCACGCGACGGAGATCTACCAGAACGACGTCAACTACCTTCGCGGCCTCGACCGGTTCGCCTACCTCAAGGGCGTCGGCCGCGAGGTCCAGACGGCATGGCTGGGCGTTATCACCGAAGGCATCGACAGCGGGGCGTTCCGTTCGGACATCGATCCGAAGGTCTTCTACCGGCTGGTCCGCGACGCCGTGTGGCTGTCGGTGCGATGGTTTCACCCCAGCGCCGAGTATCCCGTCGCCCGATTCGCCGAGCAGTGCACGGCACTGTTCCTCGAAGGCCTCGGAGCCGCTTCGACGCGGCAGGCACCTCCGCCGGCCCGCCCCGCGCGCTGCGCCGCCACGTCGACGGCCAAACCGCGCCGCGCCTGACCCGTCGGTCGGACCACCTCGCCCGCTCGCGCTGGAACACCGCCTCGCCGCTGATCTGCGGGCCCGCTGAGATGCGAGCCCGCAGAGCTGCGGGCC
>JAEZGP010000268.1 GCA_023437285.1 Actinomycetes bacterium
CGCCGCCGCGGCGAGCACGATCAGCCGGCGCGGGAGCGCGCGCCGGCGGGGAACGGGTGATGGTGAGGCGTGGGACATGGAGCCCTCCGGTGGTCGGGCGGTACGGGGAGCGCTCACAGCCATGGCACACCCGGTGCGCTGGGCCACCGTCCACGGTGATGGTCCGCGGATCGCCGCGGCACGCGACATCGACGTCCACCACTGTGTTGCGTCAAGAAACCACAAGGGCACGCGGGCTGTCAACCCCGCGCGGTCAGGCGTCGGCGGACGCCGGCACGGTGCTGTCGCGCAGCACAGTGGACGCCGGCACGGTGCTGTCGCGCAGCACGGTGACGAACGCGTCCACCAGGCCGGCGAGGTCCACCTGGTCGGGGTCGAGCAGCCACTGCAGTTGCAGCCCGTCCATGACCGCGACGAGCAGTGCGGCGGCCTGCTCCGGGGTGAGCCGGCCGGCGATGCGCTCGCCCAGTTCCTCGCGCAGGCCGTCCACGTGGTGCCCGCGCGCCGTGCGGTAGCGCTGCACGAAGAAGTCCCGGGCCGGGTGGGCCTCGGTGACGCTCTCGGCCGACAGGACGGTGAACGACTGCACGACGCCGGGCCGGGTGGCGTTGTATTCCATGAGGTGCCGGATGCCGTCGAGGTGCGGTTCCTCGCTGCCACTGTCGAAGCGCTGATAGTCCTCGGCGTCGCGCAGCTTGAGGACCTCCACGAGCAGCGTCTGCTTGGTCGGAAAATAGTGCAGGACGCCCTGCTGGGTCAGGCCGATCTTCTCGGCGACGAGGGCGAGGGAGGTGCCCCGGTAGCCCCGCTCGGCGAACGTCTCCAAGGCCACCCGCAGGATCTGGTCGCGCCGGTTGTGCGCCCGCCCACCCCGGCGGTTGTCGACGTCACCCATGTATCTGCCTCCATCCCGCGCAGCCGCCAGCCTAACGGCAATCACCGTGGGCACACGTACGCTTGGGTGCCGGGACATCGACGGGCGGACCGACGGGCCGCGTGACCTTGGGCGACGCGCGGGGTCGCGCCGCAACACGTCAGGCGGTGGGCTGCTCGCCGGGGTTGGTGTGCTCGGCCAGGAACCGCTCCAGCTCCGCCCCGAGTTCCTCGGCCGTGGGCAGCGGTCCGGCCGCGGCGAGGAGGTTGGGCCCGGTGTCACGGCCGATCATGAACGAGTCGTACTGCTGCTCCAGCGCGCGCACCAATGTGGTCGCCTCGTCGGACTCCGCCACCTGCGTGTCGACCTCCGCGCGCACCTCCTCGGCGGACTCGCGCAGCGCCTCGGTGGGCAGCAGCAGCCCGGTCGCCTTCGAGATGGAGGCGAGCAGCTGCTCGGCCGCGGCCGGGTAGTCGGTCTGCGCGAGGTAGTGCGGCACGTGCGCGGCGAACCCGATGGCGTCGCGGCCGCTCTGACCCAGCCGGTACTCGAGAAGATGGCCGACGCTGGCCGGCACGCGGACCCGTTGCAGCCACGGCTCGTACCCGGTGATGAGTTCGCCCCGGGTGGCGTGCGCGGTGACGCCGACGGGCCGGGTGTGCGGCACCGCCATGGGGATCGCGTTGAGGCCGACGGTGACCCGCACGCCGAGCCGGTCGACGAGGTCGATGGCCGAGCGCACGAACCGCTCCCAGCCGAAGTCGGGTTCCGGCCCGTCAAGCAGCAGGAACGGCGTCTCCTGCGCATCGCGCAACAGGTGGACGACGAGCTTGGGCTCCGCATAGGACGCCCAGTGGTCCTCGACGAAGTCCATGACCGGGCGGCGGGACCTGTAGTCGTACATCTGGTCAAGGTCGAACCGGGCGATCTCGCGGCCGTCCAGGGTGTCGATGAGGTGCTCGCGGACCAGCCGGCTGGCCGCGCCGGCGTCGACGAAGCCGGTCAGCGCCTGCACCAGCACCGGCTGCCCCAGGTCGGGCAGGTCGGTGGCCAGTTCGTACAGCTCCCGCGGGTCGCCCAACCGTCATGCCCCTCATCTGCGCGTGATCGGAGTTCCTCGGTAGACCGTACCTCGCCCGGCGGCCGGCGACATTGTGCTGCTGGCGAACACGGCCGGGCCGCCCGCCGCCGAGACCCGATATCGGGTCGCGATATCGGGGTGCGGGGCGCGTTCGGCGCGCGCCGGTGGCGGGCCCGTGCCTAGGATCGGCAGCATGACTGAGAAGCCGACCGTACAACTGCCCGATGAGGCGCCCGACGACCTGCAGATCGACGACCTGGTCGAGGGCACCGGCGAGCAGGCGACCGCAGGCCAGCAGGTGACCGTCCACTACGTGGGTGTGGGCCTGTCGACCGGCCGCGAGTTCGACGCCTCCTACAACCGGGGCGACCCGTTCTCGTTCCGTCTCGGCGCGGGGCAGGTCATCGCCGGCTGGGACCAGGGCGTGGCGGGCATGCGCGTCGGCGGTCGCCGGCAGCTCACCATCCCGGCCCACCTGGGGTACGGCAACCGGGGCGCCGGCGGAGTGATCAAGCCCGGCGAGACGCTCGTGTTCGTCGTGGACCTGCTCGCGGTGAACTGACCCACCGACACCAACCGGCCCGCGGTGAACCACCGCGGGCCGGTTCATGCGGCGTCGGTGTGCCGGTCGCCTCTCGGCGAGTGGCGCGACGCGGCTCCAGCCGAACGGTATTCCGCGAAGGCGATATTGGTGAGGCCCGGGGACACAGGACACACCGACGCCTGGCATAACGACCGTACCCGCGACGAAGCTTCCCCATCGCGGTGTGTCGCCGGTCACGTCCACATCGGCGTGGTGACCCGCGCACCCTCGCACCGGCACCGAAGATGGAGTACCCAATGATCGGCACTCCCGGCGGGCGGACAATCATGCGTCGCACAGGGCGCCACCCGGTGCGGCTCGTCCCGCCCGCCTTCCTCGCCGTCATCGCCCTCGGCACCGGGGCCCTGGCCCTGCCCGCCGCGCGGGCCGGCGAGGGCTCAGCCCCGCTGGTGACCGCGCTGTTCACGTCCGCGTCGTCCGTCTGCGTCACGGGCCTGACCGTGCAGGACACCGCCACGTACTGGTCGCCCTTCGGCCAGGTGGTGATCATGGCGCTCACCCAGATCGGCGGCTTCGGCGTCATGGCCATGGCCACCCTGCTCACCATCGCCGTGGGCCGCCGGCTCGGCCTGCGCGGGCGGCTGCTCGCGCACGCGGAGAACCAGTCGCTGGCGCTAAACAACCCCGGTCGCCTGCTGGCCCGCATCGCCCTGGTCATGGCGGTGTGCGAGTCGGTGATCCTGGTGTTCGTCGCCGGACGGCTGTGGCTCGGCTACGACTTCAGCGTCGGCCGCGCCCTGTGGTACGGGCTGTTCCACGCCGTCTCGGCGTTCAACAACTCGGGCTTCGCCCTGTGGTCGGACAGCCTCATGAGCTTCGTCGGCGACGCGTGGCTCTGCCTGCCCCTCACGTTCGGCGTCATCGCCGGCAGCCTGGGCTTTCCCGTGCTGTTCGAACTGTGGTGGAGCGGGCGGACCCCGGGCCGCTGGTCGACCCACACCCGGCTGACCGTCTCCGGCACGGCGGTCCTGCTGGTCGTCGGCTTCGTCGCGGTCATCGTCGCCGAGTGGAGCAACCCGGCCACGCTGGGCCCGCTCGGCGTCGCCGAGAAGACGCTCGCGGCGTTCGTGCAGAGCGCCATGCCCCGCTCGGGCGGGCTCAACAGCGTCAGCTACGCCGCCATGCACCCCGCCACGATCGCCGTGGTCATCGCGCTGATGTTCATCGGCGCGGGCAGCGCCGGCACCGGCGGCGGCATCAAGATCACCACGTTCTTCCTACTCGCGTACGTCATCAAGGCCGAGGTCATGGGCGAGAGGGACGTGGTGATCGGGCAGCGGCGCATCGCCGAGTCCACGCAGCGGCAGGCGATCAGCGTGGCGCTCGGCGGCGTCGCGCTGTGCGCGATCGGCACCCTGGCGCTGCTGACCACGACGCCGTGGCTCACGCTGGAACGCGGACTGTTCGAGGCGGTGTCGGCGTTCGGCACCGTCGGCCTGTCCCTCGATGTAACGAGCCACCTGGGCGACGCCGCCCAGCTCGTCCTTGTCATGCTGATGTTCATAGGCCGCGTGGGCACGATCACCGTCGCCTCGGCGCTCGCCCTCCACGACCGGCCCAGCCTGTACCGCTATCCGGAAGCGAGGCCGATCGTTGGCTGAGTTGGACAGATCCGACGCCGTCGTCGTCATCGGGCTCGGCCGCTTCGGCGGCGCGGTGGCCGATTCGCTCATGCGTCTGGGCCACCCCGTGCTGGGCATCGACAGCGACGAGCGGCTCGTCCAGTCGTTCGCGAACCGGCTCACCCACGTGGTCGCCGCCGACGCCTCCGACACCGATGCGCTGCGACAGCTCGGTGTGGCCGACATGGGCCGCGCCGTCGTGGGCATCGGCACGGACCTGGAGGCGAGCGTGCTCAGCGTGCTGGCGCTCACCGAGTTGAAGGTACGCGACATCTGGGCGAAGGCGACCAGCCGCCGGCACGGGGCCATCCTGTCGCGCATGGGCGCCCAGCACGTCATCTTCCCGGAGTCCAGCATGGGCGGCCGGGTGGCGCACCTGATCACGAGCAAGATGATCGACTTCATCGAGTTCGAGGACGGGTTCGCCATCGCCAAGGTGCGCGCCCCCGCCTCCACGGTCGGCCGGTCGCTGGCCGACGCGGCGCTGCGCACCCATTACGGGATCACGGTGGTCGGCACGAAGATGCGCGGGGCCGACTTCACCTACGCCCAGCCGGAGACGGTCGTGGCGCCGGATGCGCTGCTCATCGTGGCCGGGCCGACCGACAAGGTGGAGCGCTTCGCGGCCAGTTCCTAGGGACGACGGAGGGCGGGCCGACCGGCCCGCCCTCCGTGTTGCCCGGCGATGCTCAGCGCCCGCCGCCGCCGTGGCCACCGCCACCGCCGTGGCCACCGCCACCGTGGCCACCGCCACC
>JAEZGP010000281.1 GCA_023437285.1 Actinomycetes bacterium
GGTGGGGCGGGGGGGGGGGCGCGCGCCCCCCCCCCCCCCCCCGCCCGTACGCTCACTGCGGCAGGACGGCCACCGCGTCGATCTCGATGAGAAAGTCCGGCAGGTCGGCCGGGATCGTGGTGCGGGCCGGGTACGGCGCGGGCAGCACGTCGCGCATGACGGCGTTCCACTCGGCGAAGTCGTCGAGCGACTTGAGGTAGGCGCCGACGCGCACGATGCCGGACAGGTCGCCGCCGGCGGCGCGCACGATCGCCTCGATGTTGGCGAACGCGGCCCGCGCCTGGCTGGCGAAGTCGTCGCCGACGAGGTTGCCGGCCGCGTCGAACGGGCCCTGGCCCGACACGAACAGCAGGTTGCCGACCCGTACACCGGGGGAGTACGGCCCGGCGGGCGGCGCGCTGTCGGTGGGAACGACGGGAATCTTGTGCACAGCAGGCTCCTCAGTGATGGGCGGGTCGACCACGACATCGCGCGTGACCGGGTTCTCGCTCGGGTCGTATTCCAGCAGCGGACCGGCCGCGCCGGCCAGGCGCATGGGTCCTCCTTGACATCGCCGGGTGACGGCTGATTCTATCAAGTAGAATCAAGAATCCAACAGATGAAACCCGAGCGGAGCCGACGTGAGCGAACCGACCGTCGTCATCTACGATCCGATCACCACGCTGCGGTGGAACTACGACACCGAGCGCGAGGCGCTCGCCGCGCGCGGCGTGCGGCTCGTGGTGCCGGGCGACCTGACCGAGTCGCGGGCCGCGCTGGGCACCGCCGACCTCGTCGTGACCTCCGGCCGGCTGCCGGACGAGGACCTCGAGCGCATGACAAAGGCCTGCGCGATCCTCTGCTACAGCGTCGGCATGGACGGCGTCAACGCCGCCCGCGCGGCCGAGTTGGGCATCACCGTCGCCAACGTGCCCGACTACTGCACCGACGAGGTCTCCGACCAGGGCATCGCGCTGCTCATGGCCGTGCAGCGACTCATCGTGCCGACCGCCGCCGCGGCCGCCCAGGGGCAGTGGGAGGTGCGCGACTGGGACGAGTTCTACCGCATCCGCCGCGTGCCGGGCCAGACCTGCGGGGTCGTCGGCGTCGGGCGGATCGGCTCACGCTTCGCGAGCAAGGCCCAGGGACTGGGCATGACGGTCATCGGGCACGACCCGTACCGGCAGGACGCCCCCATCCCGCTGGTGCCGCTGGCGGAACTGCTGCAACGCAGCGACGCCGTCGTGCTGTGCGCCGCCCTCACCAACGGCTCCCGGCACCTCATCGACGCCGCCGCCATCGACCTCATGCGCGACGACGCCATCCTGATCAACGTCGCGCGCGGCGGGCTCGTCGACGAGGCGGCGCTCGCCGCGGCGCTGCGCGCCGGCCGGTTGCGCGGCGCGGGACTGGACGTCCGCGAGGTGGAACCCACGCCGCCCGACGCCGATCCGCTGCTCGGGCTGCGCAACGTCGTGCTCACCCAGCACATCGGCGCCACCTCCGTCGAGGCGTTCGCCGACATCCGCCGGATCGCGGCCGAGCGCATCCTCGCGCTGCTGTCCGACAACGGCCGGCTGGGGGCCGCACGATGACCGGCGTCGGGGTGCTCGGCTCGGGGTTCATGGGACGCACGTGGGCACAGGTAGCGGCCCACCACGTGCCCGGCGTACGCCTGGCCGCCGTCGCCGGGGGCCGCCGCGCCCCCGCGCTCGCGGCCGACCAGGGCTGCACCCTGCACGAGTCCTACGAGGCCCTGCTGGCCGACCCGGCGGTCGACGTGGTCGTGCTGACCACTCCGCCGGCCGGCCACGAAGAGCAGACCGTCGCCGCCGCGCGCGCCGGCCGGCACGTGCTGGTCGAAAAGCCCATGGCGCAGGACGTCGACGAGTGTGCCCGCATGGTCGCGGCGTGCCGGGACGCCGGCGTCGCCCTGGCCGTCGTGTCCCAGCACCGCTTCCGGGCCGCACCCGCCGCCGCCAAGCGCCTCATCGACGACGGCGCCATCGGTCGGGTCACCATGGTCCGCGCGATCGGCCCGGAGGTCGGCTTCTGGGACACGACCAAGACGCAGGACGAGTGGAAGCTCGACCCGAACCAGCAGACCACCTACGCCTCCTGGGGCGCCCACGCGTGCGATCTCGTGCGCTGGTTCGTCGGCGACGAGCCCGACCTGGCGTTCGCGATGTTCGAACAGTACGGCGAAGGCCCGCCGCCGATGCGCAGCGCGATGGCCAGCTACCACTTCCGGGGCGGCGCCATGGCGCAGCTGTGGATGAGCTACGACATCCCGCCGCCCGGCCTCGGCTCCGGCCTGCAACTCCAGCTCATCGGGACGTCCGGCATGATCGAACTGGACGCGTACGGGACGGTACGGCTGGGCCGCGGCGACGGCTGGACGGTCGCGTTCGAGCAGCCGCCCTTCGACCCGCTGGACCCCGTCAGCGCGCCCCGGCTGGAGGCGTACGCCCTGGAACTGGCCGACCTCGTCGCCGCCGCCCGCGACGGACGGCCGCCGCTGGTGGACGGCGTCCAGGGCCTGGCCACGACCGCGATGCTGGCCGCCGCCGAGGAGTCGGCCCGCACCCGGCGGGCGGTCGAACTGACCTCCCTGACGTAACGACGGCCTCCCGGACATGACGACGGCCGGAGTCGGCTGGCGCCGGCCGGCCCCGCCGACCATCCCGCACCGCGAACGCCAGGAAACCTGCCACGCCGCGCGCGTCGGCGGAACCGGGAGCCGCCGCCGGGGCTCGTCCCCGTTGAGCCGTACGGGGGTCGGCGGGGGGAGCCGGATGGAGTTTCGGGTACTCGGGCAGGTCGAGGTGTGCCACGCGGGTGGCGGGCCGGTGGCGCTGGGCCCGACCCGGCGCACCCACCTGCTGGCCGTGCTGCTCACCGAGCCGAGCGCGGTCATCTCCACGGACCGGCTGGTGGACGAACTATGGCCGGCGGCCGCGCCCCGCTCGGCGTACTGCAACATCAAGACGTACGTGTGGGAGCTGCGTAGGACGCTGGGGGACCCGCGCGTCATCGTACGGGCGGACGGCGGCTACCGGCTGGCGGTGCGGGGGCACCGGTTCGACATCGAGGACTTCGACCGGCTGGCCCGCACCGGGTACGCGCGGTTGCGCGGCGGCCACCCCGACGCCGCGCTGGACGCCTTCGAGCAGGCCCTGGCCCTGTGGCGCGGCAGCCCGTTCCAGGGGCTGCCCGCCACCGGCGCGCTGGCGACGACCGGGCTGATCCTCACCGAACGGCGGCTGGCCCTGGTGGAGGAGGTCATCGACCTGCACCTGGCCGCCGGCCACCACTACGAGATCATCGACCGGTTGCGCGCGCACCTCGCGGACGAGCCCTTGCGCGAGCGCCCGTGGGGCCAGTTGATGACCGCCCTCGCCCGGACTGGCCGGCAGGTCGAGGCGCTGGCCGCCTACCGGGACCTGCACCGGCACCTCGGGCAGGAGGCCGGGGTGGAGCCCAGCGCCGAGATCCAGCAACTGCACGGTCGTATCCTGCGCGGTGAACTCGCGCCTGTGCCCGGTCCCGCGTCTGGGCCCGACCGCGCGCACCGGGTCGTACCCCGGCAGTTGCCGGCGGACATGGGCGGTTTCGTGGGCCGCGACGCGGAGCTGACGATGCTGGACGGCGCCCTGACCGGTCCGGCCACCGCGGTCAGCCTCGTCACGGGCATGGCCGGGCTGGGCAAGAGCGCGCTGGCCGTCCGGTGGGCCCACCGG
>JAEZGP010000319.1 GCA_023437285.1 Actinomycetes bacterium
CGCCGCCGCGAGGGTGGCCGGCGACGGGTCCTGCGCGGCCGAGCGCACGTCGGCCAGGATCCGCGCCCGCTCGGCACCACTGATGTACCGGCCGCGGGTCACCACCGCGTTGACGCGGGCCGTGTTCGTGATGTCGGCGAGCGGGTCGGCGTCCAGGACGACGAAGTCGGCGGCCTTGCCGGGAGTGAGCGTGCCGTGCGTGTCACCGAGGCCCAGGCAGCGGGCCGCGTCCCGGGTGGCGGCCTGCAGCGCCCGCATCGGGCTCAACCCCGACCGTACGAGCAGGGCAAGCTCGTCGTGGAGGCTGAAGCCGGGGATCACGAAGGGGTTGTTGCAGTCCGTACCGGCGACGAGCGGCACGCCGGCCTCCTCCATGGCGCCGACGAGACTCATCAGCGAGTCGAGGAAGCGGGCCTGGACGACCGTCTGCTCCGGCGTCGTCGGCGCGAAGATGGCGTGGCGCTGGGCCCACGGCACCCGGTACGCCTCCGGGATGTAGACCAGGTTGGGGTCGTCGTCGAACGTACCGAGCGGGCTGTTGACCATGCGCAGCACCGTGATCGTCGGTACCTGCCAGGTGTTGTTCCTGATCAGCAGCTTGAAGAACTTCTCGGCGGTCCGCCGGTCGTAGCTGAGGCTGGCCCGCCAGTCCAGCTCGCGCATGAAATAGTAGTAGGCGAAGGGGTCGACCAGCGGCGTGCTGCCGATCAGGGCGTTGATGGCGTCGCGCTCGCGCGACACGGCGACCGGGACGCCGAGCAGGTGCTCCACCGTGTGCTGCCCGGCGCGCGACGCGGTCTCTGCCGTCACCAGGTACGGGATGTGTCCGGCGAACGTGATGCGCTCGCGGCGCGCCGCGTCCACGACGTCCTGGTAGAGCTGGGGCGTCAGGTGCGAGTACACCTTGACGAACTCACCGCCGTCGCGCTTGATTCGCCGTACCGCCTCGATGACCTCGGCGCGGTTGTTCACGATGATGTCGCCCGGGCCGAGGAAGGTGACCGGCCCGTCGACGATCGGCCCGGCCGCCACGACGCGCGGGCCGACCAGTTCGCCGCCCTCGATGCGCGCCCGCGTGGCCCGCACAGCCGGGCCGCCGCGCATCTCGCGGATGCCCGTGACGCCGTTGGCGATGTAGAGCGGCGGGAAGATCGCTTCGTCGACGATGTTGTGGGCGTGCATGTCCCACAGGCCGGGGATGACGTACCGGCCGCGGAGGTCGACCATCCGCACGCCGGCCGGGCGCGGGACGCCGTGGCCGTGGGCCACCGCGACGATCCGGTCGCCGACCACGACGATCGTGGCGTCACGCCGGGCGGGCGCCCCGGTGCCGTCGATGAGGGAGGCGTTGACGTAGATCGTCGCACCCGCGGGCGCGGCGTTGGCCGCCCCCGGCAGCAGCATGGGCGCGATCGCCGCGGCCGTCACTCCGGCGCCGCTGACGGAAAGCCACCGCAGGAACTCGCGCCGGCCCACATCCACATCGGACACCGCGGCCTCCTCGCATCAGGTTGGCCGACCATAACGACGCGGGTGATGCGCGCGAAACCTCCGACCGTCCACATGCGATTGACGAAGGCGCTCAAGAAATGAGACGAGGGCTGGGTACTCCCCCAGCCCTCGTGGTGCATCTATGCCTGTTGTCCGGAGGCCGACTCAGGTTCGGAGACCGTGGTCGGCTCGGCCGAGGCGGGAGCGCTGCTCTCCTCGACGGGCTCGGCGGGCTCGGCGGGCTCGACGGGCTCGGCGGGCTCCGCTTCCTGCGTCTGGGCGCCCTCGCCACTCTCCGCGGACCCGGACTCGGTGCCCTCGCCACTCTCGGCGGACTCGGCCGGCTCGGCTGAGGTGTCCGACTCGGCCTCCTCGGTCCCGGCGCCCTCGCCCTCTTCGTCCTCTTCGTCCTCCTCCTCTCCGTCGCCTTCGTCCTCGCCCTCTTCGTCGTCTTCGTCTTCCTCGTCGTCTTCGTTCGCGCTGCTGGCGGCCTCGGGGCCGCTCCAGCTGAACTCGATCTCGACGGAGATCTCCGAACCGTCCCGCTCTATCTCCAGCTCGCACTCCACCGTGTCGGCGACCGCGACCCGGCCGCCCGCGCCGTAGAAGATGTGCCCGGTGGAGTCCAGCTGATCGGCGAGCTGCCGCAGCCAGGCCGCCACATCAGCCCGGGACACGGTGCGCTCGTCCTCGTAGATTGTCATGCCGGACATGTTCGCATCCCCGATCAAGGCGGTACGGCAGAGTGTGAGTTGCCTCCCGACTGGGTGGGCTCATCCGTCGACTGGTCCGCGACGGTGCGCGAGTCGTTCAACCTCGGCGAGGGACGCGACGTCGTCGCACTCCTCGGGCGTCAGCTTATTGATCAACGCTTTGGCGGCCTGGGCCTGCGCGGTCGTGGGCAGGTCCCCGGCGACGAGCGAGGGCAGGACCAGTTCGTAGCCCGCCCGCGCGCGGGGCGAGTACCGGTGGCGGGTACGGGCGACGGCGAAGGCCACCCGGATGGCGTGCTCGTTGCCAGGGGGTACGTCGGGCCGGTCGACTTCGCGGGCGGCGAAGCGCACACCGTCGTAGTAGCCGCACCGCCCGCAGCCGACAGGTCCCTGGGTCAACGTGGCGCCACACTCGGTGCACGTGAGCCGGTCAATCGCCGCGTCCACGACCCGCCAGCCGAACCCGGTGGGATCATCCGCCACCAGCCAGGCCAGCGCCGTCTCGTCCGCCGTGCCGGGTGCGACGCCCGATGCGCCGAGCAGCTCGGCCCAGGCGTGGTCGAGTTCCGCTGTCAGTTCACCGATGACCTGCGCCAGGCGACTGTTGCGCCACCGCTGCCCAGCCATGGCGCCATCGTGCCATGGCACCAGCACGTATGGCCGACAGCGTGCGAAGATGCCGCGATGACCAGCGATGCCGCGATCACCGTGAGTGCCCTGGCGATCAACGTGACCATCCCGGAAGACCTGCACTGGACGGACACGCGGCGCGGCGAGGAGTTCACCCTCACCACGCTCAACGTCCGGCTCCTGCCGAACGGGCACCTGGCGGCCAAGGCGTACGGCCGGCCGACCGCCGGCGGGCGGGGCACCTACGTCTCGTTCCCGGTTCCCGACCGGCCCGAACTGGCGGCGCTCATCGCCCGCGCCGCGACGCAGGCCGGCACGCTGTGGAGCGCGCACCGCGGACTCGGTTAGAGAGCCACATGGACAAGGTCGACTACGACGCACGCCTACATGCCGTGTA
>JAEZGP010000355.1 GCA_023437285.1 Actinomycetes bacterium
AAGTCGTCGACCGTCAACGCCGCCAACGGCGCCACCTGGATGATGCCGGCGTTGTTGACCAGAACATCCAGGCGCCCGAACCGGGCGACCACCGATCGGATCATCTCGTCGACCTGGCGCTGATCCGTCACGTCGCAGCGCACGGCCAGAACGTCCCCACCGCGCGCGGCGAGGTCGGACTCCGCCGCGGCCAGTTCGTCGGGTTCCCTCGCGCAGATCGCCAGCCGGTAGCCCCGCGATGCGAATTCGCGAGCGATCAACAGGCCCAGGCCCCGCGAGCCTCCCGTAACCAGCGCGACGCCATCACCCGGGTCACGGCCGCCCATCAGCCGCCGGGCAGCCGCCACGGCTACCGCACCGACAAACACCGCCGCCTTCATCTGCGCCTTCATGACGTCCCCCTCTGCCGGTCATACGGGGCCCGGTTACCCCGTGCGGCTGGGACAAAACGGTCAGCGTCGGCTGGGTGGGCCGGGTACCGTCGACACGTAGGCTCGGCCGCCCCAACAACATCAGATCCACCGCATCGGATCGCGGTGGCGTCGCCTCGATCCCGGCCGTCAGGCCCTGCTCGCGTTGGCCTGGCTGCGCAACGGCGACACCTACCACCGACTCTCCGCACGATTCGGCATCGGGCTCGGCACCGTCTACCGCTACCTGCGTGAGGCAGTCGACCTGCTCGCCGCCCAGGCACCCACGCTCACCAAGCCATCGATCGAGCCGCCCTGCTGGTGTGGGTGATCCTGGACGGCACCATCGTCCCGATCGAACGGGTGGCCGACCAACGGCCGTACTACTCCGGCAAGCACCGCCGCCACGGCGTCAACGTCCAGGTCCTGGCCGGTCCACGCGGCCACCTACTGTGGGGCCTCACCCGCCCTGTCGGGCAGCACCCACGACCTCACCGCCGCCCGCACCCACCAGCTCATCAGCGCTCTCGCTGACGCGGAGGTCATGGTCTGGGCGGATAAGGGCTGCCAGGGCACCGGTGGCACCGTCTCCACCCCGTTCAAGGGCCGAAACCTGACCGAACCGACGCGCGAGGTCAACCGCGCCCACGCCCGCAGCCGAGCCAAGGGTGAACGCGCTGTAGCCATCCTCAAGAACTGGAAAGTACTGGCCCGCCTGCGATGCGACCCCGCCCGAGCCACGACGGTCACCAAGGCGATCGTCGCACTCCAACACGTCGAAGACCCCTACTGACGAGGCTAGAAAACCCGCAAAGGCTGCTCAGGCGACGAACTGTACCTCCGGAAAGGTTTGGCTCGGGCCGTCGAGCAGGCGCTGCCGCCGGTGACGTAGGTGCAGGTCGAAGAATGCGAGCGGGTACGCCTGCTGGATGCGCACCGCCCGCGCTGGATCGAGGGTGCCGACCCAGCCGACGAGGTCCTCCTCGCTCATCCCGACGATCCGGGCCAGTTGCGGGATCAGCCACTGGTAGTCGCAGTACGCCCGGTGGCCCGCGCGATCGACCGCCACAGTGAGCCGCCAGCCATGCAGCAGCGACCAGAACTCATCGACGGACGGCTCGGCGGCCCGGGAGAACTCCCCCGTCATCAGCATGAACGGTCGGTCGAGGTCGGTCGGCGGCGGCGCGGACTGCATGGGTCCGTCGAAGCTGAGCCCGGCCCGCACGCGCCGGTCGGTATTCATGACGAGGGCAGTGGCGGTCGCGCCCTTCGACCAGCCGAACATGCCGATGCGACGCACGTCGAGTGCGCGGCCCAGGCCCGGCGGCAGCGAGCGGCCCTCGGCGTCGGGATTGCGGCCGGCGGCGAGGTCCTCGATGCGGTCGAGGACGAAGGAGATGTCGTGGGCGTGGTCCCACGGCGTGAACGACCCGTTGCCGGGGACGACAAGCCGGCCATCGGGGAACTCGCTGATCGCGTCGTACGTGTGGTCCACTGTGACCACGACGTACCCATGACTGGCGAGTTCCTGGACCACGATGATCGTCTCGGCGCGGTGACCCTTGCTGCCGTGAGAGAACACGATCACGGGCGACCGGTTCGGCGTCCGCAGCGCAGACGCTCCCACCCGGCCGGCCGTGATCGGTGCTGTCACCGCGTCGGCGGCGAAACCCGCGGACACCAACAGCGCGCGCATCGACGCGGCGGGCATCCACGGGGCCAGCCGATGACGCTCGACGTCGCCGGCGGCCGGGTACCAGACGCTGGCCATCAGTTCGCGGTAGCGCCCCGGGCCGGCAACCGGATCCGGGCGGGAGTTGTCGACGAGGTGCAGCGACACCGTGCCGACGCGATGCGGCCCGGTGGGTCGGGGCAGTGTGAGTCGCGGCGGGCCGGTCGCTGCCGCCCAGCCGCGGCCGGCCCTGATTGGTACGGCGACGCCGGTGGCGAGCGCGGCGGCGAGCAGGTGTCGGCGGGTCAGTCGGGTGGTCATCGGGCCTCCACGGGGTCGGTCGTCTCAACACGGGCGCAGATGACGCCATCGGCGCCGGTCTGGCAGTCGCGCTCCAAGAAGCACCAGTCAAAGGGGGTCGCCACGAAGGTCACCCCGGCCAACACCGCCAGCGCAACCCAGGTCACTTGCCGGTCACGGCGCACCCGGTCGGCGAGGGTGCACACGTCGGACAGCAACCGGCGCGGGTCGCCGGCGACAGGCACCGAAGCGGTGGTCATGCCAATAGGTTTGCATAACAAACTGATTGGCGCTAGTGCCAGGCCCGCCGCGACGGCAGTTACGGTTACCACCAGGTCTGTGGCTGTCCACCGAACCGGGCGCCCTTGCGAAGCCGTCGTGTTAGAGCGAATGTGCTGGGTCGGTCCGCCCAGTCCGACCGGGATGGCCG
>JAEZGP010000379.1 GCA_023437285.1 Actinomycetes bacterium
GCGACTGGCCCTGCACCCCCGCGACGGCGCCGTCAACGTGCCCGCCTCCGCCGAGATCGGCATCGCGATCAGCGGCGGCCACCTCGCCGCCGTCCGGGTGATCCGCGCCGGCACGCGCACCCCCGTACGCGGCACCCCGCGCGGGGACGGCAGCGCCTGGGTGCCCACCCGCCCGCTCGCGTTCGGCAGCGCGTACACGGCGGTGGTGAGCGCGACCAGCGCGGACGGCGAGCGGACCGTGACCCGCACCACCCGCTTCCGGACCATGGGCCGCCCGACCGCGCTGACCGGCACGGGCCTGTACCTGTTCAACGGGCAGCAGTACGGCGTGGCCATGCCCGTCGTCGTCGAGTTCGACCCCGCCGTGCCCGCCGCCGCCCGCGCCGGCGTGCAGCGGCGCCTGTTCGTGCGCAGCGACCCGCCGCAGCCCGGGGCGTGGCACTGGGTCGGCGGCCGGCAGGCCTACTACCGCCCGCCCGCCTACTGGCGGCCCGGCACGCGGCTCACCGTCCGCACCGCGCTCGGCGGGCACCCCATGGGCCGGGGCCGCTACGGCGACACGGACCGCTCGGCGAGCGTACGCATCGGCCGGTCCCTGCTGATCGACGTGGACAACGCCAGCAAGCGGATGCGGGTCTACCGGGGCGGCCGCCTGCTCCGCTCGATACCGGTGAGCCTGGGCAAGCCCGGCACGCCGTCCTCCAGCGGCCATCATGTGATCATGAGCAAGGAGTACCGGACGGTCTTCGACACGCGCCGCGAGGGGCCGGGCGGCTACCGGGTGACCGTCGCGTACGCCCAACGGCTCACCTGGGGCGGCGAGTTCATCCATGCGGCGCCGTGGTCCGTGGCCGACCAGGGTCGGCGCAACGTGTCGCACGGCTGCGTGAACGTGTCGTGGGACAACGCCGCGTGGCTGTTCGGGCTGACCCGCGTCGGTGACCCGGTGATCGTGCGCGGCACCGGGGTCACGGCGGAGCCCGGCAACGGCTGGACCGCCTGGGACGAGCCGTGGGACCGGTACGTCAAGGGCAGCGCCCTGCCCGTACCGGACGATCCGGGTGATCCGGTCGATCGGGACGGACCATGACCGACGATCGTGAGGCGGAGTCTTGAGGCCGGTCAGGCACACAAACGGTGCGATGAACGTCGAAGTTGACCGGACGTACGGTGACGACCGCCCCGGCGTGCCGCAGACTGGTGGCGTGTCAGCGCAACCCACAGTCAACGCCACCGACCAGCCGACCCCGGACGCGACGGAGTCCGAACCGGGCGACGCCGTCGACGAAACGCCCGCCGAGCAGCGCGACGTGATGTCCCGCCGGAGCACCGTCGCCCTGGTCGTCAGCGGCCTACTGGTCGCGGCCCTCTGCGGCGCCGGGGCGACCTTCCTCGACCGGGCACTCGATCAGCCGGCCACGTCGCCCGCGCAGGACGCGCCGGCCGACGGCTCGGCCGGCGCCGACGCGACCCTGGGCGAGGAGCGCGCGACCGGCGACGGCCACCTCATCGGCGATGGCCTGTGGGTGGTCGGCGACGACATCGACTACGGCACGTTCGCCGCCACGGTCCCGACCGACTCTCCCGGCTGCACGTGGGAGCGGGCGGACTCCGACGACGGCAGCTCCGCCTCGGTCATCGACAGCGGCATCGCGAAGCCGGGCGAGAACATCGTGGTGACGATCAAGGAGACCGACCGGGTGTTCCGCACCAGCGGCTGCGGCACCTGGCGGGTCATCGCGAGCTGATCTCCCCCTACCGACCCCCTGAAGAGTTCGGCCCCGGTCAGCTGACCGGGGCCGAACTCTGTGTGGGGTGACTGAAGGGGCTCGAACCCTCGACACCTGGGACCACAACCCAGTGCTCTACCTGCTGAGCTACAGCCACCATCGCCCCGCCGGCATGGTGGTGCCGGACGGTGCCCGCCAATGATAGCCACCCGCCCTGGCGGTGGCGCCACCGGGTTTCCCGCGCGCCACTGCTCGAGGGTCTCAGCCGATCGGGTGGTCGGCGATGACCTGCGTGGCGACCGCCTTGGCCGAGTCGATGTCCAGCCCTGGTGGCGGCACGAAGATCGTGCGGCGGTAGTACTCCAACTCGCGGATGCTCTCCCGGATGTCGGCCAGGGCCCGGTGGGCGAGGCCCTTCTGGGGCTGTCCGAAGTACGTCCGGGGAAACCAGCGGCGGGCCAGTTCCTTGATCGACGAGACGTCGATCATCCGGTAGTGCAGGTGGTTGTCGAGCCGGGGCATGTCCCGGGCCAGGAAGCCCCGGTCGGTGGCGATCGAGTTGCCGCACAGCGGAGCGGTGCGCGGCTCCTTCACGTACGTCGTCACGTACTTCATGATCAGGTCTTCGGCCTCGCGCAGGGTGACCGTCGACGCCCGTACCTCGTCGGTGAGGCCCGACTTGTCGTGCATCTCCCGGACGACCTCGATCATGTCGCCGAGCGCCGCCTCGTCCGCGTGGATCACCACGTCGACCCCGTCGCCCAGCACCTTCAGGTCGGCGTCGGTGACGAGCGCCGCCACCTCAATCAACACATCCTTGCCGAGGTCGAGGCCCGTCATCTCGCAATCGACCCACACAAGGAGATCATTCATCGGCACAGCGTAGCCGCCAACGGCGACAGGGCCACCCGTGGTCGGCCGGGCCGATAAGGTGTGGCCCATCTCCGTGGAGCCGACGAGACGAGGAACGCGCCGATGTCGACCGCACCCCGGGCCGCCACGGCCTGGCGCATCGCGGTGATCGCCGTCCTCGCCGGCCTGGCCGTCGCCGGTCACACCTGGTACGGCATCCGCAACAAGTTCTTCGACCTGCACATCTACGCCGCCGCGATGCGCTGGTGGGACGACGGTCACCCGCTCTACGACTTCGCGCTCCCCGACGCCACCCAGGGCCAGCTCGGCTTCACGTACCCCCCGTTCGCCGCGCTCGTCATGCGACCGCTCGTCTGGCTCTCGCTCGGCGTCGTCGACGCGCTCTACCTTGTCGCCGCGGCCGGCCTGCTGCTGCTCGTCGCCTACTGGCTCACCAGCCGCCTCGCCGACCGCCTCGACCAGCCCCGCTGGTTCGTCACCGGACTGGCCGTCGTGCTGCTCAGCGGCGTCGAACCCATCCGCGTCACCATCGACTTCGGACAGATCAACCTGCTGCTCCTGGCGCTGGTCCTCGGCGACCTGCTCGTCCTCGGCCCGCGCCGCAGCAGGTTCGCGGGGGTCGGCGTCGGTCTGGCGGCCGCCATCAAGCTCATCCCCGCCATCTTCATCGCGTACGCCCTGGTGACCCGCCGCTGGCGCCTCGCCGCCGTGGCGACGGGCACCGCCGTGGGCGCCACCCTGCTGGCAGCCGCCGTCCTGCCGGCCGAATCGTGGCGGTTCTGGTCGCAGACGCTGCGCAACCTCACCGGCATCGGGCAGCTCGAGTACTTCAGCAACCAGTCCCTGCTCGGCGGCCTCGCCCGGGCCGGCATCACCGAGACCGCGCTGTGGCTGGCCCTCGCCCTGCCCGTCGCCGCGTTCGGCCTGTGGCGAGCCAGCCGCGCCGCCCGGTCGGGCGACGAACTCACCGCCGTCGCCCTCGTCGGCCTCACCGGCGGCCTCGCCAGCCCCGTCACGTGGCACCACCACCTCGTCTGGCTGGCCCCCGCCGTCGCGAGCCTCGCCACGGCCGCCGCCGCGCGACACAGCCGGGCACTGCTCGCGGCCACCGTCGCCTTCTACGCCTGCCTGGTGTTCAGCCCGCTGGCGTACTACCAGGACTATCTGCTCCACCCCGACGGAATTATCCGTCCGCTGCTGGTGAACTGGTACGTCTGGGTGGCGTTGATCCTGGTCATCGCGCTGCCCGTGACCCGCCCGGCGCCCCGCGACGAGCGGGCCCCGCGCGCGGAACCCGCCGAGGGCACGCTGGTCGCGGGATAGATAGCATGGCCGCCGGCGACTCAGCTCACTGACCGAATCGGTGCCCCCTTGATGAACGTCGGCGTGCTCGGGCCGGTCGAGGTGCAGCCACCCGACCGCCCCGCCGCCGTGCTGCCGCCGTCCGTACGGGCGCTGCTGGCGCGACTGGCCCTCAGCCCCGGCCGGGTCCTGTCCGTCGACCACCTCACCGACGCGCTGTGGGGCGAGAACCTGCCCGCCGACGCGGCCAACGCGCTGCAGTTGCGGGTGTCGAAGCTGCGCCGGGCCCTGGTCGCCGCCGGAGCGGACGGCGCCGCCGTGGTGACCCGGGCCCCGGGCTACCAGTTGGCGTTGCCGGCCGACGCCGTCGACGCGTACCGGTTCGAACGGCCCGCCGGCGAGGCGCGCGCCGCCACCGCGGCCGGTACTGCCGACCTCGCGCTGACCAGATTCGACGCGGCGCTCGCGCTGTGGCGGGGCCCGGCGC
>JAEZGP010000396.1 GCA_023437285.1 Actinomycetes bacterium
CCGCCGACTCCGGCACCGGTACGGTCGCCGACGGCTTCGGCAGCGGGGAGCGGGCCGGGCCGGGGGCGGCGTCGCGGCGTGGCGCGGCGACGTCGCGCTCGACGAGGCCCAGCGACAGGTCCTCCTCCAGGCCGGAGGGCGGGTTCGTGGCCCACTGCCGGCGCAGGCCGGTGAGCTGGTTGACGTCGAAGGTCGGATCGAGGACCTTGATGCGGTCCACGAGCGGCGGGTGGGTGGCGAACCAGGACGTGAACGACCCGGCGCCGGCCCCGAACAGCATGTGCCCGACCTCTTCGCGGCGCGGGTTGTGCAGGTTGGAGCCCGCCTCCAGGCCCGCGATCTTCTTCAGTGCGCCGGCGATGCCGGAGGGCTGGCGGGTGAACTGCACGGCCGAGGCGTCGGCGAGGTACTCGCGCTGCCGCGACACCGACGCCTTGATCAGGCGACCGGCGAGTACGCCGACGCCGCCGGTCACCAGCAGCGCGATGCCGACGATGGCCAGCGGGTTGCCGCTGGACTTCTCGTCGCGGCGGCCACCGCCGATGATGCCGAACTGGGTCAGCGTCCGCCCGATGACGGCGAGGAACAGGATGCCGTAGAGCAGGCCCATGAGCCGGATGTTGAGCCGCATGTCGCCGTTGACGACGTGGCTGAACTCGTGCGCGATCACGCCCTGCAACTCGTCGCGGTTGAGCCGCTCCAGGGTGCCGCGGGTGACCGCGACGGCCGCGCTGGAGCTGTCCCAGCCGGCGGCGAACGCGTTGATGCCGTCCTCCTGCGGCAGGACGTACACCTCGGGCACCGGGGTGCCCGACGCGATGGCGATCTCCTCGACCACGTTGCGCAGGCGGCGCAGCTGCGGGTCGGTCGTGTCCGGGGGGACCGCGACCCCGCCCAGCTCGCGGGCCACCTTCCCGCCGCCGCCGCGCAGCCCGATCATGCGGAACAACGCCGCCAGGGTGATCGCCGCCAGGGTGACCAGGCTCGTGACGATGACGATCCCCGCCACGTCGGCCAGGCCCCGGCTGAACGCGTCGAACGCGACGAGCACGGCCAGGTCGACCGCCGCCACGATCGCGATGACCGCGAGGACGAAGAGCACCACGAGGCGCGCCGACATGCGGCGTACCCGCTGTTGTCTGTCAAAGAAGTTCATGTGTTCCTCAGAACTCCACGCGCGGCGCGGCGCGCTCGCCGGGGTCGTTCAGCTCGAACAGCGCGGCCGGGCCGAACGAGAACAACCCGGCGATGATGTTGGTGGGCACCGTCTCGCGGGCGATGTTGTAGGCCATGACGGCGTCGTTGTAGGCCTGCCGGGCGAACGCCACCCGGTTCTCCGTCGTGGTCAGCTCCTCGGTGAGCACCAGCATGTTCTGGTTGGCCTTCAGATCGGGGTACGCCTCGGCGAGCGCGAACAGCTGCCCGAGCGCCGCCGTGAGCTGGTTCTCCGCGCCGGCCAGCTGGCCCAGCGTCGCCGCGTCGGTGGCCGTGCCGCCCGTGGCGGCCTGCGCGTTCACCGCCGCCGCCCGGGCCGCCGTGACCCGTTCCAGCGTCTCGCGCTCGTGGCGCAGGTAGCCCTTGGCGGTCTCGACGAGGTTCGGCACCAGGTCGTGACGGCGCTTGAGCTGCACGTCGATCTGGGCGAACGCCTGCTGGTAGGCGTTGCGCCGGCCGACCAGCCGGTTATAGGCGATCACGACGAAAGCGACGACGGCGATTATCACCAGCGCCGCGCCGAGCAGTGCGATGATCTCCATGCCGGCTCCCTCGCGATCGGCGGATCAGGCCCGCTGTGGCCCCCGGCGAAGGGTAGTGCACGCCTGACAGATCATGGATCAGTGGAACGGCCGAGGATCACCGCCCACCACCGTCCGCTGGCCGAGTGGGCGATCTTCAACGTACTGGTGCGGGGGGCCCTGCGGCGACACTTCTCCCGGGTCCTCGTGCGCGCCGAGGGGCCCCTGCCCGACCCGGCGGCCGGCCCGGTCATCGCGTACGCCAACCACCCGTCCTGGTGGGACGGCTACCTGGCGTACGCCGTGGACCGGCTGGTCCTGCGCGACCGGTTCCGCGGGTACCTCATGGTCGACGAGGCGCAACTGGTGAAATACCCGTTCTTCCGGTGGGTGGGGGCCTTCTCCGTCGACCGGCACGCGCCGCGCTCGGCGGCCGCCTCGGTCGCCTACGCCGCCGCCGAACTGTCCGCCGGCCCGGCACGGCTGTTGTGGATCTTTCCGCAGGGGCGGCTGCTGCCGCAGGAGCACCGGCCCCTGCGGATCTCGCGCGGGGCGGCCGCGATCGCCCGGCGGGCCGGCGGGGCGACCCTGTGGCCCGTCGCCCTGCGGTACGAGTTCGGCGACCGGCAGCGGCCCGACGCCCTGGCCCGCCTCGGAGTGCCGTACGCGGTCCCCGCGTCGGCCGATCCCACGAGCGTGTCGGCCGACATGGGGCGACGCCTGACGGGTGTCGTCGACCGCCTGGCGGCGGACGTGGCCGCCGGCGACCTCAGCGGCTATGACGTGCTCATTCGTGGGCGTTCGGGAATCAACGAGCGGTTCGACCGGTTCCGTCACCGTACGTAGCGGCTGACCGGTCCCGGCAGTGGCGTACATCACGCGACCTGGCTCTGTGTTGATCGGCGCTTCTCGTCGCCGACACATTCCGCTCACATGTCCGGCCGAGACTCACTGACCATGAACGGCCCTGGGAGCCCAGGACCACGGCGCGTCATCGGCGACGCCACGCCTCACCTTGAGGAGACGCGATGAGCACCTACCACAACATCGGCGGCGGCATGGCCGTCAGCGCGATCGTCGACCGGTTCAACCGCCGGCTGCTCAACGACCCCGAGCTTGCCCCGCAGTACCAGGGCGCCGAGCTGCATCGCCTCGCGGCCCAGCAGCGCGCCTACCTCGCCGCCGCCCTCGGCGGGCCGCAGCACTACTTCGGCGGCGCCGTGTCGCCGGCCGGTTCCGCCCAGGTCGGCCTGGACGACGCGACGCTGGCCCACCTGAGCGTGGTGCTGCACGAGTTCGGCGTGCCCGCCGCCGACGTCACGTCGATCACCGAGGACCTCCGGTCGAGCGTGGGCAGCCCTCGTCGCGCCGCCACCGTCTCGCACATCGCCGTGCCGGCCGCCTCGCCGATCCGGCCGGAGCTGCCCACCACCGTCCCGATCGCGGGGCGTCGCGTCGCGGCCTGACGCGGACCGGCAGGCGGACGGGGCACCCCGCGCGGCCGCCATCTTCGACGCGGCGACCGGCCATACTGACGGGGCGGCATGAGCATCGACGACCTCCGGAAAGGCTTGGCCGAGAAGCCATGACCAAAGTGACGTTCGTGCGCGACCCGAAAACCGAACCACCGGACCCGAACAAGCCCTACGTCTGCTTTCTGGTCAACGGTGAGGAGACGTGGCTGCTGCTGGCGACCGACGCCGGCGACGGGATCACCGACAGCGACTTCGACTTCCCCGAGCCCGCCGAGGAGAACCGCCGTCGCTAGGCGCGCGCCGTCCGTCCCGGGTACTCGTCGAGCATCGCGGCGTGCAGCCGGGCGGCGCAGTCGGCGTCAGGCGCGGCGACCATGGGCAGGACGTTGTCGGCCGCCGGCCGGTACGGCCTGCCGTCGGCGGCCGTGACCGCTCCGCCGGCCTCGGTGACCAGCAGCACGCCCGCCGCGTGGTCCCACGGGTTGTCCCAGGTCACCACGATCGACGTGCGCCGGCCGGCGGCCAGTTCGACGTACTCGAGCCCGGTCGTGTCGAAGAACGACAGCGACACCCCGTACCCGCACAGGGTGTTGAACCGCGACCGGTCCGCGGACGTCCACCACCGCTGCTGCGGCGTGCCGACGTCGAGGTGGCGCAGGTCGGTTGGGGCGGGGCCGATCCGCAGCGGCCGGCCGTCCAGGGTGGCGCCGCCGCCGGCCACCGCGGTGGCGAGCATGTCGAACGCGGGCGCGAACGTCCACGAGGCGAGCAGCCGGCCCCGGTGGCTCAGGGCGACCAGCACCGTGAAGCGCGGGTTGTCCGTGGCGAAGTTGTGCGTGCCGTCGATCGGGTCGACGATCCACACGGGAGCGTCGCCGTCGAGCGTGTCGAGCAGCGCCGGGTCTTCGGCGACGGACTCCTCGCCGACCACGATGGACCCGGGCACCAGCGGCGTGAGCTGCCGGGCGAGTGCCACCTCGGCGGCCCGGTCGGCGACCGTGACGAGGTTGTCCGGCCCCGTCTTCTCGGTGATGTCCGCGGCCGCCAGCCGGCGAAACCGCGGCATGATCTCCTCCGCCGCGACCGCCCGGATGATCCGTTCGACGTCCGCGACACCCCGCTCGTCCAGCATCGGGCAAGCTTACGGACGCCGGCGCCTACGCGCGGGCCAGGATCTCGCCGTGCAGGACGACGAACCAGCC
>JAEZGP010000748.1 GCA_023437285.1 Actinomycetes bacterium
GTGTTCCAATAGCCGCCGTCGTGGCGGGCCCGATAGCGCAGCAGATCGGAAGCCACCTCTGCCATTCGCTGCCGCAAATCGACCAGAATGGGGGTGACTCCTAGTCGATGAAGTGATGATAAAAGAATTTCAATCTCATGGCGGTCGATTTGACCGATATCGGCCACGTAATGATGAGCGGCCTTGGACTGCTCATGCAGCCAGACTCCTACGGCGAGGCTGGACAGGCCGCCGGACTGAAGTAATCCCACCGGTTGCCCGATCTCTGCGAGCTGCATAGATCTTCCTTCCTCCCCAGAAAGGCACTGTGGCCGGAGCGAGGCCGACAGTAACGACTCGGCGGGGTAATGTAAACATAACGTTGATGGATTTATATGCTTGAAATTTATAATGCTGTGTACTAGGTTCGTTCGCTGAGATAGGTTGCCAGAATTCCAACGGAGGAACGATGCCGCGCGATCCGCAGCCTCGTGGCGCCGCCGATGCTATGGCAATAAAGATGGCATTGGGGCCACGGCAAGCCTTTCCGCACGATCGCACTGTGCTCGATCTCTTCCATGACCAAGTAGCGCAAGACCCCGCGCGCCCGGCGATTCATTATCGGGAGACAATGCTGACCTATGGCCAGTTCAGCCGGGCCGCGAATGCGATAGCGCACAGCATCGTCGAGGCGGGCACACCACCGCGTTCGCTGGTGCCGGTGCTGATCACCGACGGGCCCGAGTTCCCGGCCGCCCTGTTCGCGGTGCTCAAGGCGGGAGCGGCCTTCGTGCCGCTGGACCCGGCGTGGCCCGCGGAACGGTTGCGTGCCATCGCCGCGGAGCTGGACTCGAAGGTGATCCTGACCACGCACGCGCACGGCGAGGCCGCCGCGCACATGGGGCTGGCAGAACAAGCGCTGATCGTCGACATAGCAGCCGCAGGCGATTTCGCCGACCTGGCAGATGAGACCCGGCGATTGCTTCCCTCCGATCTCATCTACGGTTTCCTGGCCGACCTCGTCGGCGGCCCGGCCGGCCGGTGGGGCGCCCCCGCCCAGCTCATGGCCCAGTCGGCCGTCGCCGCCGGCGCCGTGCCGCAGGTGGCCCGGGCCCACCACGGCAGCGTCTCGCGCGAGGAGCGCAAGCACATCGAGGAGGCGCTCAAGTCGGGCCGGCTGCCGGCCGTCGTCGCGACCAGCTCGCTGGAGCTGGGCATCGACATGGGCTCGGTGGACCTCGTCGTGCAGATCGAGGCGCCGCCCAGCGTGGCCGCCGGCCTGCAACGGGTGGGCCGGGCCGGCCACCAGGTGGGCGCCGTGTCCCGCGGGGTGGTCTTCCCGAAGCACCGCGGCGACCTGCTGTCCTGCGCGGTGGTGGGCCGGCGGATGGCCGACGGCGCCATCGAGGAGCTGCGCTACCCGCGCAACCCCCTCGACGTGCTCGCTCAGCAGGTCGTGGCCATGGTGTCGATGGAGCCGTGGGCCGTGCCGGAGCTGGCCGCCCTCGTGCGGCGGGCCGCGCCGTTCGCCGAGCTGCCCGGCTCGGCCCTGGACGCCGTGCTCGACATGCTGTCGGGGCGCTACCCGTCGACAGCGTTCGCCGAGCTGCGGCCCCGCGTCGTGTGGGACCGCGCGGCCGACGTGCTCACGGCGCGGCCCGGGGCGCAGCGGCTGGCGGTGACGAGCGGCGGCACCATCCCCGACCGGGGCATGTTCGGCGTCTTCCTGGCCGGCGCGGAGCGCGCCGCCCGGGTCGGCGAGCTCGACGAGGAGATGGTCTACGAGTCGCGGGTCGGCGACGTGTTCCTGCTCGGCTCCACGTCGTGGCGCATCGAGGAGATCACGCCCGACCGGGTGCTCGTCTCCCCCGCCCCGGGGGCGCCCGCGCGGATGCCGTTCTGGAAAGGCGACCAGCCCGGCCGCCCGGTCGAGCTGGGCCGCGCCATCGGCGCCACGCTGCGCACGCTCGTGCGCTCCGGGCCGGACAAGGCCCGCCGCGAGCTGCTCGCCGACGGCCTCGACGATTGGGCCGCCGACAACCTGCTCGCCTATGTGGACGAACAGCGCGCCGCCACCCGGTCGCTGCCCGACGACCGCACGATCGTGGTCGAACGGTTCCGCGACGAACTGGGCGACTGGCGGCTGGCCGTGCACTGCGTGCTCGGTGCCCAGGTCAACGGCGGCTGGGCGCTGGCGATCGGCCGCCGCCTCGCCGAACGGTACGGGGTGGACGCCCAGGTGCTGCCCAGCGACGACGGCATCGTGGTGCGGCTGCCCGACGTGGTCGACACCCCGCCCGGCGCCGACCTGGTCGCCTTCGACCCCGACGAGATCGACGAACTGGTCCGCGAGAGCGTGGGCACGTCGGCGATGTTCGCCGCCCGGTTCCGCGAGTGCGCCGCCCGCTCGCTGCTGCTGCCCCGCCGCGACCCGCGCCGCCGCCAACCGCTGTGGCAGCAGCGCCAGCGCGCCGCGCAACTGCTCGACGTGGCCCGCGACTACGCCGACTTCCCGGTCACGCTGGAGGCGGCCCGCGAGTGCCTGCAGGACGTCCTCGACGTGCCGGCCCTGACCGGGCTCATGCGCGACCTGGCCGCGCGCAAGGTGCGCCTCGTCGAGGTGGAGACGCAGGCACCCTCGCCGTTCGCCCGGTCGCTGCTGTTCGGGTACGTGGGGGTGTTCCTCTACGGCGGCGACGTGCCGCTCGCCGAGCGGCGCGCGGCGGCGCTGTCGCTGGACGCGACCCTGCTCGGCGAGCTGCTCGGCCGGGTGGAGCTGCGGGAACTGCTCGATCCGGAGGTGGTCGCCGAGACCGGTCGCCGGTTGCAGTGGCTCGACGAGGCCCGCACGCCGCGTGACGCGGAGGACGCCGCCGAGCTGCTGCGGCTGCTGGGCGACCTGTCGGCGGCCGAGCTGGCCGAGCG
>JAEZGP010000510.1 GCA_023437285.1 Actinomycetes bacterium
GGCCGCCGAGGCCGCCCCCGCCGATGCGCCGGCCGGTCGCCGGCGCCATCTGCCGGGAGACCTCCATCGACCGCGCGCAGGCGGCGAGCAGCGCGGCCGGGTCGTTACTCTGCACGACCTCGCGCACCCCGGCGCGGATAGCCTCGCCGAGCAGGCCGACGTCGACCCGGTGCCGGATCAGGACGACACCCAGCGACGGGCGGGTGAGCCGGTAGTCGGCGGCGATGGCGAGCGCGTCGCCGAGCTCGACGCCGGGGCCGAGGATGACGAGCTGCTCGCCCGGGTATTCCGCGAGCAGTCGGACGAGGTCGGCCGGGGCGACACCGACGTGCACGTCACTGCCGAGAAGCACGGCGAACTGCTGTGCTTCTCGCCGGTGCGGCTCGAACAGGATCGTCATGTCAGCCCTCCGTCCCCAACGTGCCTACCTAGCGGAAGATCGGCGTCGACGCCGAGTCCGAATCACGATTGTCCACGCCCGGGCCCGGCTTAACAGTCGTTGAGTCGGTGAGCAGACCAAGGTAGAGACTGCCCACGTTAAGGCCCTGGATGAGCCGCTCGGCCTCCGCCTGGTTCACCGCCACGGTAACGAGCAACGTGCCGTTGCCACCACCGCTGGCATTCGCACCGTTGCTGGAGTTGTTCCGGCTGTAGGCGCCAACCGCCAGCACCTCCACATCGGGCAACAGGACGCGCGTGCGCCTTATCTTCGTCTCTTCGCCGCTCGCGGTCGTGACCTTGTACGTCAGGAACATCGCCACCCGCGAACCCCGCTGCACATAGCCCGCCACCTGCTCGGGAGCCCCCGTCTGCACGGTGATGGCCATCTTCCCGTCCGGCAGCGCCAGCCCACTGGCTACCTGGCTCTGGGTACCGAAGTTGGCGGCCATCAGCACCTGGCCGGCCGCGATATTGGAGGTCAGTACCAGCTTGTCCTGGTCGACTCCGATCTCACGCAGCGCGTCGGACGGCACCGCGTCCTGCGGCATCTTCTCGTAGCGGACCAGCTTGCGCGCCTTGATCGAGGCGCCCGTGGTGCCCGCCGGGATCGCCTGCGTAGCGATGGCCACCGTCACCGGATTCGAGATGCGGGCCTGCGCGCGGCTGTCGGCACTGAACGCGTACCACAACACGCCCGCGGTTCCGACTGCGGCGAGGACGATCGCGACAGCTATCGCGAGGAGGCGACGAGTCATGTAAGCAGTTCCCGATCTCGGTCGTGACGTGCGGACACTCTAGCCGGTGAGGCGGATATCACTGATAACGCTGGTCGTCCCGCCGGGATGATCCCTTTGAACCTTGTTGAAGTAAGTGGTGCTGATGCACCGGACCTCCCCGCAAGGGAACGGCTCGGACGGAGCACCCGAGTCGGTCAGCGCCCAACTCCGCGCCTTGCGCGTGTCGTCATAGAAGTAGCCGGTGATGGTGAGCGACACGTAGTACCCAACGTGGTACTCCGTGTCACCGCCCTCAGTGGTCCGCATGCCGTCGATGACTGGAATGGTGATGGTGGTCAGCGGGTTGGTTGCCGGCTGCAGATCATGTATGCGATTGCGGCAGGCCGTCGGCCAGTCGCTAATGCCGTTGTCGCGCACCGTGCGCCCGACGATGGCGGCCTCGCAGTCACTCCCGACGGTAGCCACCCAGGCGAAATCTGGCGGATCACGCCATTCGCCGACAGTGGGTGGCGAACCAGTACACAAATTTTCGAATTCAACTTTCGGCGCCGTACGAGCGTCGTGTGTGTTGAGCGTCCTAAAGTCGTTCTGGTGCCGCCCCGCCCGTGGTTCGACAATGGCAGTCTCCGTCTTGCTCGCCGCGTACGCGCAGATCGAGATCGCGAACGCGGCGGTCCGGACGACGGAATCCGTCGACCAGCTGGCCCGAGCGCAGGCGCCGACGGTCGTGCCCATATTAGGTGCGCCTACGAGCGTTTGGGCGAAGACCGGCGGCAGAAATGTGCCACCGTCTGCTGCCAACGTCCGCACATGGACCTCGACGAAGTTGCCAGCCGGTCGGTTACCGACGCATCGAGTCAGATTATCCGGCTCGTGGCCATCACACTCATTAAGCCAGCGCCTAGAGTCCTTGCCACAGACGTAGAAGACCTCAGCGGCGCCGTCGTCCATGTTCGCGTTGGCAAGGCCCGCAGCGAGGGCCAACTGGGCCGTCCCGTTGGCCGGGTCGCAGTCGGCGTGGCCACGAGAACAGGCGTTCGCAAGGCCAAGCGCGGCAGCGTCGGCGCCGCTCTGCAGTTGCTGACGCTCGGTGTAAATCACGCCGACATCGACAGCGAGCGTCCCGAAGCCGAGCAGCACACCGCCTGCCAGCAGGATCGCGACCATCGTCGCGACGGCACCGCGGTCATGGCGGCCCAGTCGGCGGGCCAACCAGCCGCTGAGTACCGACGCTCGCAGCGCCCGGGTACCGAGCGATTCACGATCCAACAGTTGCCTGCTCAGTGCATGCACGGGGTCACCGCTTCAGACCTCAAAGTGGCCGCCCCATCCGACCCGATGAGAAAACTGAGAGGAGTGATGAACTCGAAGTCCACAGTGAGGACCGCACTGGCGGCCTCGATCGAGCGGTCAGTGCACGAGACCACGACCGGAGGGTTGATGCCCAGCCCGGCAGCCGCGTTATTCGCCCACGTTTCGCCATCGACCTGGGTGCCCACGGCGGCCGCACGGGAACCCTCCCGCGCCGCCTGTGTGAGGACGATCTTGGCGTTCAGCATACGGCCAAAGTCGATGATGCCGAACACGACGATCAGGAGCATTGGCAGGACCAACGCGAACTCGACTGCGGCGGCCCCCCGGTCACGCCGTCTGTGCACCATCGAGAACCACCTAGACATGTGTATCGAAGCCAGTGGCCGTGGGCCGCGTGATCACGGCGCACACTACGCGGCGGTGATCCCTCCGCGCTATCGCCTCCAAGACAGAGACAGAGACACCCGGCCCAGTACGCTTATCAATCAACGCACGGGGCCGGGTTACGTCAATGATTCTCAGTCGTCGCCTCCGCCGCCTCCGCCGCCCTCGCCGCCAACGCAGGCCGGGTCCCCGGCGCCATCGGCGGCGGCCACGCACTGCTGAACGTCGGTGAACCGCTGGCTCAACTGGTTGCCGAGCAGCCAAACAGCTGTGGCGATGACGACGGCGATGAGGGCGACGAGCAGGCCGTACTCGACCGCGGACGCGCCCTTGTCGCGGCGCGCCCGGCGCGTGCGCCGCCTTTGCTGAAGCTTGATGACAGGGCCTCTCCAATGTCGTGCAACCGGCGGGGCGCCGACCCGGGCGACCGCGCGGCGCGCGGAACCTGACGACACACCCGCAAGGCCCATCGCGCCGCTGTCAGCTAGCTGACTCTTCCCCTGGGCCGCTCACCTCGTCTTTAACCACCGATCATCGCGTTTGGACAGCCGATCGGCTGACTCGATCCATCGACAACCTGCGACTCAACCCACGACCAACGCCATGACCAGGGCACCGACGAGCATGAATGGGCCGTGCGGCAACTCGTCCTTGCGGCCGACCCGGCGGGTGGCCAAAAGGACCAGTGACGCTAGACCCCCGAACAGGATGCCGAGCGCCGTTCCGTAGACGGCGACGACCCAACCGGCCCAGCCAAGCGCCGTACCGGTGCTCAGTGCGAGCTTCACGTCGCCCAGTCCCATGCCGGC
>JAEZGP010000542.1 GCA_023437285.1 Actinomycetes bacterium
GGGGTGCTGCGCTACCGGGCCCGGACCGCGCCGGCGTACCGACTGTTCCGGCTCAACGTGCCCGGGGTCGCCCGGCCAGGATTGGTGCGCACCGGCGACGGGCCCGCGGGGGGCGTGGCCGTGGAGGTGTGGCAGCTGCCGCATCAGGGCATCGGCGCGCTCCTCGACCTCATCCCCGCGCCGCTCGGCCTGGGCCGCGTCGAACTGGACGACGGCACGCTGGTCACGGGGTTCCTCGCGGAGGAGTACGCCACCCGCGACGCCACGGACGTCAGCCACCACGGCTCCTGGCGCGCCGCCCTCGCGGCCGTGGCCTAGTCGGCCGGACCAGGACGTTAGGCCAGGTCGGCCGGGTCGATCGTGACGGCGACCGGCTCGGTCAGCGTCAGCACGCCACCGGCCGCGTGCTGCGTGTAGTGATCGCCATCGAGGCGTAACAACCGCAACCCGATCTCGTCGCCGTCCGGCTCCACCAGCAGGTACCACTCGAGGCCCGCGTCGGCGTAGTAGTGCATCTTCAGGAGGCGGCCGTTGAACGCGTTACTCGGCGACACGATCTCCGCGATGAGGCGCACGGCCGAGCCGTCCACGGCCGGCTCGCGTGGATCGATCCGATCGACGACGACCAGGTCGGGAATCGGGATTCGCCCGGCCCGCAGCCGTACGTTCACCGCTTCATAAACGCGCAGTCCTCGACTCTCGGCCGGTCGCCTGAGCAGGGCGTGCAGCAGATGCGAGATCTCCTGGTGCTGCGGCGTCGGTGCCGGCGTGACGATCAGTCCCCCGTCGAAGAGTTCCACCCGGTCAGTGGTCTCGCCCAGCGCGAGGTAGTCCTCCTCGGTCCACGGGATCCCCCGGTAGCCCAGCGTCTCGGCCGTCATGGTGCACCACCTCCGGGTCCCAGTCTGCCGTCAGGGCACGCGCGGCGTCCGGGCATGGAGTGGGCCGGACCGTGCCGTCCGGCCCACTCTGTGAACCCCGGCGCCGGACGGGAGGTGATGCCGCCGCCGAGCCTGTCACCCGGTCAGGCGCCGATGGCCGCCAGGAGGGCCGACGACGGGGCGATGGCCCCGAACACGCCGCCCTGCATGAGGATCATGTTCAGCGCCGCCTGGTAGTTGCCGACGTCGGTGGCGCCCGTGCAGTCCGTCAGCAGCAGGCACTCGAAGCCGCGGTCGTTGGCCTCGCGCATGGTCGTGTGCACGCACACGTCGGTGGTGATGCCGGTCAGCACGATGTGCGTGATGCCCCGGTTGCGCAGCAGCAGGTCCAGGTCGGTGCCGTAGAACGAGCCCTTGCCCGGCTTGTCGATGATCATCTCGCCGGGCTCGGGGTAGACCTCGGGAACGATGTCCCAGCCGGGCTCGCCGCGCACCAGGATGCGCCCGCACGGGCCGGCGTCGCCGATGCCGGCGCCGATCTGCTTGCTGCGCCACAGTTTGTTGGGCGGGCAGTCGGCCAAATCGGGCCGGTGGCCCTCGCGGGTGTGGAAGATGTGGAATCCGGCCGCGCGCATGGCGGCGAGCACCTTCTGGGTGGGTGCCAGGCCGGCCCGGGTCAGGTTCAGGTCGTAGCCCATCGTGTCGACGTAGCCGCCCGGCCCGCAGAAGTCGGTCTGCCAGTCGATGTTGATGAGCACGGTACGCGCGGGGTCGATGCTGCCGTCGTACGGCCAGTTGTACGGCTTGGCCTCGACCTGGGGAAACGTCGTCGTCACGCGGTCACCTCCGGTAACGGGGATGGGCCGGGCAGCCAGCCGCCCGGCCCATCGAACGGGTCAGGAGGACGGGATCTTGCCGACCACGCCCTCGACGAAGTACGTGATCGACTCGATGGTCTTGTAGTCGGGGATGGTCCCGGCCGGAATCTGGATCTTGCCGTCCTGGTCGACGACGGGCCCGGCGAACGGCGAGCCGTCCTTCGCAATCTTCGCGGCCGCCTCCTCGACGAGCTTCTTCGTCTCGTCGGTCACGGCCGGGCCGTACGGGGACTGGACGAACGGGTTGTCGCCGGTCTTGAGGCCGACGCGGAAGTTGGCGTTGTACTCGCTGCCGGTGAAGCCGCCGTCGAGGGTCTTCTGCACGATCTTCGTGTAGAGCGGCCCCCACTTCCATTCCGACCCGGTCAGCCAGCCCTTCGGGGCGATCGACTGCGCGTTGGCGTGGTAGCCGACCGTGTACTTGCCGGCCGCCTCGGTGGCCTTGATGACCGTGGCGGTGCAGTCCTGGTGCTGGCTGACCACGTCCACACCCTGGGCGAGCAGGCTGTCGACGGCCGCCTTCTGCTTGCCGGGGTCACACCAGCTCGACGTGTTGACCGTGTACGTCTTCGCGTTCGGGTTCACCGACTTGGCCCCGAGCTGGAAGGCGTTGATGTTGTCGAGCGTCTGCGAGATCGGGAACGCGTACACGTACCCGAGCTTGTTGGTTTTGGTCGTCTTGCCGGCGACGATGCCGGCCAGGTAGACGGGCTCGTACACGGTGCCGAAGTAGGTGCCGAAGTTCGGCGGCAGCGTGCCGTCGACCAGGTTGCCCTGCTGCACGACGACGACGTCGGGGTGGGCGGCCGCGACCTTGAGCGCCGGGTCCTTGTGACCGTACGAGGTGGCAAAGATGATCTTCGCCCCCTGAGCGATCATGCCCTCCATGATGCGCGTCGCGTTGTCGTCCTCCGGCACGTTCTCCGCCGTGAGCACCTTCAGGTCGGGGTAGGCCTTCGCTACCTCCTGGCTGCCCTCGTAGGCCGCCTGGTTGTAGCCGTAGTCGTCCTTGGGGCCGACGAAGATGAAGCCGATCGCCTTGCCGCCGGTGCCGGGCTTGCCGGCGGCCCCGCCACCGCCCGCCGCGTTCTCCGAGGTGTTGGTGGCGCAGGCGCTCGCCACCGGCAGCGCGAGCGCCAGGAGCAGCGCCAGCGCCGCGGTCCGGCGCGTTCGCCGCCGGGACCCGTATGCAGCACGCATCGCAGTAACCTTTCAGGTGCGTCCAGGGACACGAGATGTCGAATTCGGGTGGTACCTGGTGCGTGTATCGGTGCTTCGCGCACCAGCTCCGGGCGGTTGCCGCCGCCCGGGGCGCCCGCGCGTCAGCGCGCGGGAGTCATGTCGAACACCTGCGACAGCCCGTCGGGCGCCGCGTTGGCACGCCGCCGGCCGAGCACGACCAGCGCCACCAGCGTGACGACGTAGGGCAGGGCGTCGAGGACGAACTGGTTGAGCCCGATGCCGCGGGCCTGCAACGCGGGCGACAGCGCCAGCGCCGCGCCGAACAGGTACGCGCCGCTCACCGCGCGCAGCGGGTGCCAGGCCGCGAAGATGACCAGGGCCACCGCGATGAAGCCGCGGCCTGCGGTCATGTTCTCAAACCAGGCATTCGCGTACGCCGTGGACAGCTGCGCGCCGCCGACCCCGGCGAGCAGCCCGCCGCCGACGACGGCCAGGTAACGGACGAGCACCGGCGAGTGTCCGTACGCGCGCAGCACCTCCGGCTTCTCCCCCGCCCCGCGCACGGTCAGCCCGACGCGGCTGCGGTAGAGCAGCCACCACATCGCCGGCGCCACCAGGTACGACAGGTAGGTCAGCGGGTCGTGGTTGAACAGCACGTCGCCGACGAACGGGATGCTGGACAGCCCCGGGACCGCCCACGGCCGGAACGCGACGATCTCGCGGCCCACGTACGCGGCCCCGAACAGCGACGTCAGCCCGAGCCCGAGGAACAGCACCACGAAGCCGGTCGCCAACTGGTTGGCGCCGCGCCACAGCACGACGACCGCGTGGACGAGGGCGAGTAGGCCGCCCGCGACGGCGCCGGCCACGACGCCGACCCACGGGCTGCCCGTCGAGGCGGTCACGGCGTAGGCCGCGAGCGCCCCGGTGAGCATGCTGCCCTCCGTACCGAGGTAGATGACGCCGGCCCGCTCGGCGAGCGTCTCGCCCAGGGCCGCGTACAGAATGGACGTTCCGCCCCGGACCCCGCCGGCCGCGACCTCGGTGATCAGGTTCATGCCCCCACCTTCCGGGACTTCAGGTTGGAGCCGAGGACGACCAACAGGACGACGGCCATGAGCACGTTGACCGAGGCGGCTGGCAGGCCCGAGTTGATCTGCAGGCTGTCGCCCGCCATCGCGATCGCCGCCAGCAGCACGGCCGCCGCGGCCACCCGCAGCGGGCGGTGCCCGGCGAGCCAACTGACCAGGAAGCCGATGTAGCCGAAGTTGAGCGTCATGTGCGGCCGCAGCTTGAACTCCGTGCCGGCCAGGTGCACCATGCCGGCAAGGCCGGCTAGCGCGCCGCCGACGAGCATCGCCGAGAACAGCAGCAGGCCCACCCGCATGCCGGCCTGCCGCGCGGCCTCCGGGTTGCCGCCGACCACCCGCAGGCGGAAGCCCCACTCGGTCTTCTTCAGCGCCCACCAGACCGCGACCACCGCGATGACCGCGATGACGAGCCCGGCGTTGAGCTTGTGACCGGGCAGGAACAGCGGCAGCCGGGCCGCCTCCGCCAGCGGCCGGGAGGACGGCTGGCCGAAGCCGGACGCGTCCTTCCACGGGTCGTAGATGAGGCCCAGCATCAGGTCCAGCGCCACGAAGTTGAGCAGCAGGGTGCTGATCGCCTCGTTGACCTTCACGGTCAGCCGCAGGCCGGCGGCCAGCCCCGCCCAGAGCGCCCCGCCGACCGCGCCGGCGAGGAGCATGAGCAGGAGTACGACCATCCCGGGCAGGCGCTGGTCGGTGACGAGGCCGACCCCGGCGGCACAGACCGCGCCGATGATGATCTGACCCTCGCCGCCCACGTTGAGCAGACCGGCCCGCGCCGGCACGGCGACCGCCAAACCGGCCAGCACCAGCACGACCGCGCGGATGACGACGGTCTCCGCCTGGGCGGGGGTCGTCAGCGAGGCGAGCATGTCGGCGTACATGGTGAAGGGGTTGACGCCCTTCACGGCGACGAAGGCGCCGAAGATGACCGGCGCGCCGGCGATGGCGACCACCCAGCCCAGCCACGGTACGGCCGCCAGGCGCGCGGCCAGCGGCTTGTCCCGGGCGGGCGGTTCGGGGGCCGTCGCCGGCACGGCCGGTTCGAGCACGCTCGTGTCGCTCACGCTGTCACCTCGCCGCCGCCGAGCATGAGCTGGCCGATGGCGTAGCGGTCCGTCTCGCCCGGCACCACGACACCCGCGAGGTGACCGTTGTGCAGGACCGCGATCCGGTCGCTGAGCGCCAGCAGCTCGTCGAGGTCCTCGGACACGACCACCACCGCCGCGCCGGCGTCGCGCTGCTCCAGCAGCAGCTCCTGCGTGCGTCGCGTGGTGGCGATATCGAGCCCCCGGCTCGGGTACGCCGCGACGACGACCCTGGCGGAGGCGCCCAGGGCCCGGGTGAGCACGACGCGCTGGATGTTGCCGCCGGACAGCTCGGCCATGACCCGGTGGCCGGGGGCCATCCGCAGCTGCGCCTTCTCCGCCTTCGCCGCGACGTCGGCGTTGACCTTCTTCCAGTCGATGCCGAGGCCCTTGCGGAACCGGCCCAGGTCGGCCAGGGCCATGTGCTCCACGATGGACAGACCCGGCACGACCGCGTCGGTGATCGGGTCCTCCGGCACGCCGACAGCGTCCTCGGCGAGCGCCTGGCGCGGGTCGCCGCCCTTGAGCGCCGTCTCCCCGAGCGTCACCGTACCGGCGGTGACCTTGCGCTGGCCGAGGATGACCTCGCACAGCTCGCGTTGGCCGCTGCCGGCCACGCCGGCCACGCCCACCAGCTCGCCGGGCGCGATCTCCAGGCTCACGTCGCGCAGGGCGGGCTGGCCCCGGTCGCCCGTGACGCTGACGTGGCTGAGGACCACGGCCGGCGGGGTGTCGGCGCCGGGGCGCTCGCGGTGGCCGGCCAGCGGCGGTACCGAGCGGCCGACCATCGCCTCGACCAGTTCGGCGTCGGTGAGTTCCTTCGGGTCGGTGTTGCGCAGCACCGTACGCCCGCCGCGCAGCACGGTAACGCGGTCGGCGATCGCCCGGGCCTCGCCGAGCTTGTGCGTGATGATCACGATCGACAGGCCGGCGTCGCGCAGTGCGCCGACCGCCGCGAAGAGCGCGTCGACCTCCTGCGGGGCCAGGACGCTCGTCGGCTCGTCGAGGATGAGCAGCCGGGCACCCGCCATGAGGACCTTGAGGATCTCGACGCGCTGCCGTTCCCCGATCGACAGGTGGCGCACGACCGCGTCCGGGTGCACGGGCAGCCCGTACCGGTCGGCGGCCTCAGCGACCTGCGCGGACAGCGCCTTGCGGTGGAACCGCAGCCCACCGCCCGGCATGGCCAGGGCGATGTTCTCCGTCACGGTGAACGCCGGCACCAGCCGCATGTCCTGGAAGACCATGCCGATGCCGGCCGAGCGCGCGGTCGCCGGGGAGTCGATGGTGACGGGTGCGCCGTCGACGTGCAGCTCGCCCTCGTTCGGCTGGTAGACGCCGTAGATCAGCTTCATCAGCGTGGACTTGCCGGCGCCGTTCTCGCCGAGCACCGCGTGGACCTCGCCGGCGGCCACGTCGAAGTCCACTTCGTGGTTGGCGACGACCTCGCCGAACCGGCAGGTCAGCCCTCGTACGGACAGCAGCGGCGGGACGACCGCCGTGGGTGCCTCGACGGTGGCGGTCATGGAATGATGCCGAGTTCGCTGGCCATCATCTTGGCGAGCGCCCTCGTTGCGCGCTCCTCCACGACGGCGATGGACTCGCCCAGATGCATCGTGAACCTCCTGTGCGCGGTGTCGAGGTCGCCGGTACCGACCGCCTCGACGATGCCGAGATGCTGGGTGATGGTGCGGTCGATGCGTTCCTCGGTGAGGAAGTCGTGCATGCGCACGACGCGGATGCGCTCGTTGACCACGCCGAGCAGCTCGGCCAGGGCGGCGTTGCCGGAGGCCTCGGCCAGGCGTACGTGGAAGCTCTCGTCCAGCAGGACGAAGCCGGGGTCGGGATCGGGTGTGTCGGCGCGCAGTGCCCGCCAGTCCTCGCGCAACGACTCGATCATGTCGGCGTCGTGTCGGGTGCCCAGTTCCTCGGGGCGCAGCATGGCCGACATCTCCAGCGAGCGGCGCACCTCGTACAGCTGGCGGATCTCGATCAGGTTCGGCGCCGTCGGGGAGTAACCGCCGTCGGGCAGGCGCTCGACGAGGCGCTCCGCGTGCAATCGGACGAGCGCCTGGCGCACCGGCGTGCGCGAGACGCCCAGCAGGGCCGCGAGGCGTTCCTCACCGAGGCGGATGCGCAGCGGGAACTCGCCCATCAGCAGGCGGCGCTTCAGTTCGGTGTACGCGCGCTCACCGGCCTGACCCCGCTCCGCTGTATACAGCGTTGGATCCATACGCAGAAGCTAGGTATCGCCCACGTCGCCCAGATATCGCGATGGTTAGAACTGTGTGGCGTGGGCGGGCCAATACGACATAACGGGGTCGGAACCGCCTCTCGCTCTATCGTGGACGCTCGCCGCCGGGCATGCTGTCTGCCTGCCCCTCGTGATCGCACCGGATGGAGGCTTGATGCGCAGCCGGGAGCTGACCCTCGGACGCACCTTCGCGGTGGTCTTCGACCACGGGGAGGACTTCATGACGGCGCTGAGCGAGTTCTGCGCGGCCAACGGCGTACGTCAGGGTTATGTGCCGGGCTTCCTCGGCGCGTACAGCAGCGCGGACCTGGTCGCCACGTGCGAGGCCCCGGCCGACCCGGTCGCTCCCGTGTGGACCCGGCTGCAGGTCGAGTACGTCGAGGCGATCGGCTGCGCCACCCTCGCCTGGGACCCGGACGCCGCCCGCGTCGTCCCGCACGTGCATCTCGCCACCGGCGTCAAGCGCTACGCCGCCGCCGGGCACACCAGTCACCTGCTCGGCGCCACGGTCCAGTTCGTCAACGAGCTGCTGGTCTTCGAGGTCGTCGCACCCCAGCTGCGCCGCCCGCCGCGGCCGGACCTCTACAACATCCCCGTGCTCACCCTGGAGGACTAGGGCGTACGGGGCCTCAGAAGCGGAAGTGCACGAAGACGCGGCCGAAGTTCTTCGAGTCCTTCTCGACCCGGTGGTACCGGGCCTTGATCTCCTTCTGGTCCAGGAAGCGCAGGACCCGCTTCTTGAGCTGGCCGGAACCCTTACCGGGGATGATCTCGACGAGTTCGGCCTTCTTGCGGACCGCCTCGTCGATGATGTCGCGCAGCGCGCGCTCGATGTCCTGGTTGCGGTTGTAGATGTCGTGCAGGTCCAGCTTGAGCTTCACACCGCGAATCTACTGGGTCGCGACGGCGGCGCGTCCCCCGGACGTGAGCACCTTGTGCGCGGCGATGCGCGCGTCGCAGGGCGCGGGCCGGCCGCACGCCCGGCAGCAACCGGTCCACGAGACCTCGGTGTGGGCGGCGAGGACCCGGCGCGCGGCGGCCACCCGCTCGGCGGAGAAGCGCGCCGCGAAGTCCCGGTCGCCGATCATCGCGTGGCCTCCGGCGTCGCGCCGGTGACGAGCATCGCGTAGAGCGCGTCCGGACAGGGCCATTCGGCGCCGCAGTCGATGCACACCCGCCGAACGACGGGACGGGCGGCGTGGATGTCGAGGATGTCGCGCGCCTGGGCGACATCGGCCCGGGAGGCCAGTGAGGACAGCGGTACGGACAGGTCACGGTTCATCCGTAGGGGGTCACGTCGCGGTTCTGCCAGCCCATCGCTCCCGGTCAACATACTTCTCTCCGATCTTTCGCCACCCAAAGTGATGTCAGCAACGCTCTGCGTCAACGTTATGGCATAAGTTTGCCTCACGCAGCGCGATCGGGCGATTTCGCCACGCTAATCCGTCCCGCCCTGCTTGCTCCCCGTCGTCCGTAACACGAGACTTGTGCCCGGAAGGAGAGGCCCATGCCGAAGCCGATCGGTCCGACCATCCCGCGATGGCAGCTCGGCGAGCAGCTGGCCCGGCTGCGCGAAGAAGCGGACCTGTCACAGGCCGACATGGCCAAAAACCTCGGCTGCTCGGTCAGCAAGATCCAAAAGATCGAGGCCGGCGATGTGGGCATCGTGCGCTCCGAGCTCCTGGCGATGCTCGACGCGTACGGCGCGATGGATGACCCCCTACGCGCGGAACTCCTCGAACTGCAACGCCTGGGCAAACAGCGCGGCTGGTGGTCCACCTTCGGCCAACTCCCCACGCCCTTCGCCACGCTCCTGGGCATGGAGAGCGCCGCAACCAGCATCCGCGTTTTCGAACCCATGATCGTCTATGGGCTTCTACAAACCCGGGAATACACCACCGAACTCATCAAGGCGGCGCAGCCCGAACTCGCCGATGCCGACCGGCAATGGCGGATTCGCCACGCACGACAGGAGCGTGTACTCGGCGATGACCCACCCGCTATACACGTCATTCTCGACGAGGCCGCCCTCCGCCGTCCCGTGGGCGACAACAAGATCATGCGGGCACAGCTGGAGAGCCTACTCACACTGCCCCAGCACGTCAGTCTGCAAGTCGTTCCCTTTCAGGCGGGCGGATACCCAGGCCAGCTAGGCCAACTGTCAATATTTGAGTTCCCCCCACGTCTGCATTCACCCGTGGCGTACGCCGAAACCCAGGCCGGGAACCTATATTTAGAAAAGGAGGAGGATTTGCGTCGGTGCAACGCACGGTTCGATCGCATCGCCGAGGTTGCACTCAACAGCGAAAAATCCTCCGAACGGATACAAGAAATCATCGCCACTATCTTTTGAAATTGGAGACATAGTGAACTTGGACCTCACCGGAGCCCAGTGGAAGAAGAGCAGTCGCTCGGCGGGCAACGGGCAGTGCGTTGAAGTTGCGCTCGTCGGCGACCATGTCGCGGTCCGGGACTCCAAGCACCCGTCTACACTGCCCCTGACCTTCTCCCGCGACGCGTGGGTCTCGTTCATCAGCGCCGTCAATCGCGGCGACTTCGACGCCGAGTAGAGGACGGCCCGGCGTTCCCCGCCGCGGTTGCGGCGGGGAACGCTGAACCATTGCGCAACGCTGGCACTGTGGACGCATGCAGAGAAGGATCGTCGAACATCTCCGTCCCGCGGCTCTGGCGGTCGGCCTGATCGGGGCGATTGTCCTCACCACGGCCCTCTTGATCGCATCTCCACCAGGCATCAGGGCGTTAGCGGACTCGCGCAGCGACTGGGACCGACTATCCGCGGTCGGGCAGACTTACGAAGGAATCGCAGCGATCCTGGCCGGGCTGGCGTTTTGTGGTGTGGCCGTGTCGCTTCTCCTTCAATGGCGCCAGAACCGATTGACGCAGGTTATCGCTATGGCGGAACGGCAGCACGAGCTACAACGTCTTGCTCTGGATAATCCGCAGCTCAGCCACCTCGGCATGCCGTCCGATCGGGATCCAGACACGGACGTCAGGCCCTGGATCTATTGCCATATGCTCGTCTGGCACTGGCGTCTCAGTTGGGAAATCGGTCAACTCAGTGACAGGCGCTTGGAACACCACGCCCGCGACCTGTTCAGCGCGCCCGAGGCACAAGACTGGTGGGTTGTCGTACGCGATAGATGGGCGAACAACGACAGCCGACGGTCACGCCGGTTCGTCGCGCTCGTCAACTCAGGATGCCAACGAGCAGTTGCGGCAAACAACACCAGATCGGATGAACCGCCAGCAACATCGCCACCCGATGGCACGCGTTTACCCAGTAAATCGTCATGATCAAGGGGTGGTCGATCCGGGTACGGACGACCTACCCTGCAGGGACCGTATCGAGAGCGTGACGCCCGTCACGCGCCCGTGACCGAAGGATGCCCCCAATGACGCTGGCCCTGCCGTACCGGTCGATCCCGGACATGTTCCTGCATCGAGTCGCGGCCACGCCCGACACCGAGGCACTCGGCTATCCGACCGCCGACGAGGACATCGCCTGGCTGACCTGGGCTCAGGTGGGCACGCGCGCCACGGCCATCGCCGCCGGGCTGCGCCAGTTGGGGGTCCGTCACGAGGACCGCGTCGCGATTCTCGCCTCGACGCGCCTGGAGTGGGTGCTCGCCGACCTCGGCGTCATGTGCGCGGGGGCCGCCACCACCACGGTGTACCCGACGACGGAGCCCGAGGACGCGGCCTTCATCATCAGCGACTCCGGCTCCACGGTGCTCATCGCGGAGAACAACGAGCAGGTGACCAAGGTGGCCGGGGCGAGCCTGCCCAGCCTCACCCACATCGTCCTCATCGACGGCGAGCCCACGGCCAGCGCTCCCGTGCCCGTACTCACCCTGGCCCAGCTGGAGGCCGACGGCGCCGCCGCCCTCGCCGCGGACCCCGACCTCATCACGAACGTGGTCAAGGAGATCGGTCCGGACGATCTCGCCACGCTGATCTACACGTCGGGCACGACGGGCCGGCCCAAGGGCGTCGAACTGCTGCACGCCGGCTGGGTGTGGGAGGGCGTGGCGCAGGCCGACATCGACCTGCTGCGCCCCAACGACATCCAGTACCTGTGGCTGCCGCTGTCACACTCGTTCGGCAAGACGCTGCTGTGCGGGGTGTTGCACGCCGGCGTGCAGACCTATGTGGACGGCCGCGTCGACAAGCTGGTGGTCAACCTGGCCAAGGTGCAGCCCACGGTGCTGTGCTCGGCGCCGCGCGTGTTCGAGAAGGTGTACAACGCCGCCGTCGCCAACGGCACGTCGGCCGGTGGCCTCAAGGCGAAGATCTTCAACTGGGCGGTCCGGACCGGCAAGGCCAAGGTCGCGTTGGAGCAGGCGGGCAAGCCCGTCCCGGCGGGCCTCAACCGCAAGCACGCCATCGCCACCAAGCTGGTCTTCTCGAAGCTACAGGCCCGCCTCGGCGGACGCATCCGGGTGCTGGTGTCCGGGTCGGCCCCGCTGAGCCCGCAGATCTCGGAGTTCTTCTCCGCCGCCGGGCTGCCGATCCTGGAGGGGTACGGCCTGACCGAGACGTCGGCCGGCAACTTCGTCAACCGCCCCGGCCGCCTGCGCATCGGTACGGTCGGCCTGGCCATGGGCGACCTCGAGGCGAAGATCGACAGCGACGGCGAGGTGCTGCTGCGCGGGGTGCCCGTCATGCGCGGCTACCACAACCTGCCCGACGAGACGGCCGCCGCGTTCACCGACGACGGTTTCTTCCGCACCGGCGACATCGGCGAACTCGACGCCGACGGGTACCTGAAGATCACCGACCGGAAGAAGGACCTCATCAAGACCTCGGGCGGCAAGTACGTCGCGCCGAGCCACATCGAGGGCCTGTTCAAGTCGATGGCCCCGCTCGTGTCCCAGGCGCTGGTGATCGGGCAGGCCCGCAACTACTGCACGATGGTCGTCACCCTGGACCCCGACGCGCTGGCCACCTGGGCCAAGGGCGGGGAGCTGGAGGGCCGGTCCTACTCGGACCTCGTGGCGGCGCCCGAGATTCACGCGGTGGTATCTGGTTACATCGACGAGTTGAATGAGAAGCTCAACCGCTGGGAAACGATTAAGAAGTTCACGATTCTGCCGCGCGACCTGTCCATCGCCGACGGCGAGCTGACCCCCTCGCTGAAGATCAAGCGACGGGTGGTCGAGGCCAGCTTCGCGCGGGAGATCGAGTCCATGTACGAGGGCACGGTCGCTCAGCTGTGAGGGTTGGGCGGCCGGCCGCCCGCCCAACAACGGTGGAGGACTACCCCTGATGCAACCGAGCGACCCGACCCCGCCGCCCGGGCACTACACGCCGGGCGCCGGCGGTCCGCCGTCCACGCCGGCCTGGCCGCTGACGCTGGGCGACGCGCTGGAGATCGGCGGCGGCGCGCTGATCTTCCTCTTCTCCTTCGCGCCGTTCATCTCCACCAGCGTGACGTCGCCCTTCTCGCGCGAAGACCCCATCACCAACTGGTGGAACGCCTGGTCGCTGGAGCTGTTCATGGTGCCGCTGACCCTGTTCGTCGTGGTGGCCGGCATCCTGCTCATCGTGCTGGGGCTCAGCCGCAAGTTCTGGTCGCCCCAACGCGAGGTGCTCGGCTTCAAGCCCAACCAGCTCGCCGTCGGCATCGCGCTGTTCGCGTTCCTGGTCCTGCTCGGGTACGCGCTGTCGCGCAAGACGGCCTACGTCTCCTTCTCGTGGGGCGGGACGCTGATGCTGATCGGGGCGCTGGCCGCCACGGTCGGCGCGTTCCTCAACCACTTCGGGGTCGGCGGGCAACTGCCGCTGCCCAACCTGCGCCGCCCGGCCACGCCGCCCGCCGGCTACCCGGCCGGCCAGTACCCGGCAGGTCAGTACCCGACTGAGCAGTACCCCGCGGGGCAGTATCCGACCGAGCAGTACCCGGGCGGGTACGCGCAGCCCGCCGCGCCGGACCCGCAGCAGCCGGCCGCGCCACCGCCCGCCGCGCCGCAGGCCGTCGCGCCGCAGACACAAGCGCAGCCGCAGACACAAGCACAGCCGCAGACACAAGCGCAGCCGCCGGCGCAGGGGCAGCAGCAGCCGGCACCGGGACAGCCGCCGCAGCAGCAGTAGGGCGACATCGTCAGGGCGACATCGTCAGGGC
>JAEZGP010000562.1 GCA_023437285.1 Actinomycetes bacterium
CGCCCCGGCGGCCGCCAGGACGATCAGCTCGATGCCCTCGTCGGCGGCCCGCTCGGCCTCCGCCCACCCGGCCCGCAGGGCGGCCTGCAACTGCGCCGGGCTGATCGCGTCGCTCGACTCGATCGGCGCCGCGGCGTTCTGCCACTCCAGCGTCACCAGGCTCGCCCCCGCCGCCCCCGCGAGGTAGGACAGGGGGCCCGGCCGCCGGCCGGTCTCCGTCGCGTACCCGGCCGCGACGCCGCCCTCGTGCCCGCCCGCCACCAGGACCACCCGGGAGGCCAGGAACGGCCGGGGGTACGGGCTGCCGCGCGTACCGGCGGCGAACGCCACCGCCTCGGTCAGCGCGCCGAGGCCGGGATTGGCGGGCGTACCCACACCGAGGTCAAGGCTGGTCAGCCGGTCGCGGACCGCCTGCGCGGCGTCGTCGTCCGGGCGTGGCAGCGTCAGACCGGGGACGATCTCCTCGGGGGCGCCACTGTCGGGCGCCTCGCCGGGGACGGGGACCGGGGGGACGGTCGTGGAGTGCACGGCGCTCACCGTACCGCGCGTCGGCGGCTCGGCAAGCCCCTCGGTGGATCTCGACATGGCCACATCGGCGGCGCCGGTCCCCAGCCCGGCGACCGGGGCCGGCGACCCGGGCGGTTTGATGTCCACCGGTTGGCCGGCGACGACCAGGACGACCCGCTCGCACACGGCGGCGACCGCCCGGTTGAGCGCGCCGAGCGCGTCGGCGAACGCGGCCCCCACCGGGGTCGCCGGCACCAGGCTCAGCCCCACCTCCGGGCTCACCAGCACGACCGTGGCGGGGCACGCCGCGACCGCGGCGGCGAACCGGCCGACGAGCAGGGCCAGCGCCGCGTCGTCGCCGTCGCAGAGCTCCTGCGCCCCGGCCAGCCACGTGCCGAGGTCGTCAACGAGCAGCGTCTCGCCCGCGTCCGCCCCCGCCAGCGCGTCGATCAGGTCGCCGGGGGCGGAGCCGACCTCGGCGCTGGCCCAGGCGGCGGGCCGGCGGTCCCGGTGGGCGGCGATGCGGGCCGACCACGCCGGGTCGGACCCGTCGTCGCGGGCCGTGGCCAGATAGCGCACCCGGGGCGACGTCGCCGCCAGCCCCTCGGCGTACTCCGACTTTCCCGAACGGATACCGCCCAGCACCAGTGTGTGCGGATGTCCCGACGCCGCCATGTTCGTACCCTATGGCCTCGGACTACTCTTGCAGCGGCGGTCCGGGGGTGCACCGGTCGCGCGAGAACGGACATACGGGAGCGGTAACGATGGCGTGGACCTGGCGGTACGAGGGCGCGGCGGGATCAGCGCACGAGAGTGCGAGCGAGACCTTCCCGAGCCAGTCGGACGCCGAGTCGTGGCTCGGCCAGACGTGGCGTGAGCTGGCCGCCAAGGGCGTGGTGACCGCCGTGCTGTGCGAGGACGACCGGGTGGAATACAAGATGAGCCTGTTGCCGGCCAGCGAGTGACGATGGGGCCCCACCAGCGACCCATCGTCGTCGGCGGCGCCAACCGCGACCTGTTCCGCCCCTCGCCCGTCTTTCTCGGCGTGGTGGCGCTGTTCGTCACCGGCGGGGTGATGGCCTGGCAGGGGTACGGCAACGTCGGCTTCGACGTGTTCCTGTTCGTGGTCGCCGGCTGGATCGTGTCGCTGTGCCTGCATGAGTACGGCCACGCGCTGCTCGCCTACCGGGCCGGTGACGTGCAGGTGGCCGCGAAGGGCTACCTGACGCTCAACCCGCTGCGCTACGCGCACCCGATCCTGTCCATCGCCCTGCCCGTGGTGTTCGTGCTGCTGGGCGGCATCGGCCTGCCCGGCGGCGCGGTGTGGGTCGACCATCACGCCATCCGCAGCCGGTTCCTGGACAGCCTGATCAGCCTGGCCGGCCCGGCGACCAACCTGCTGTTCGCGGCGATCCTCGCGGTGCCGTTCTGGATCGGCGTGGACGTCGGCGCCCACCCGGCGTTCTGGGCGGGCGTGGCGGCGCTGGGCTTCCTGCAGCTCACGGCCGGCATCCTGAACCTGCTGCCCGTACCCGGCCTCGACGGCGGCAACGCGGTGCGGCCGTGGCTGCGCGGCGACGCGGCCCGCATGTTCGACCTGTTCGCCCCGTACGGCCTGCTGTTGCTGTTCGGCCTGCTGTTCGAGCCGCGCCTGCGCGCCGGGTTCTTCTGGCTGATCGGCGTCCTCAGCGACGCGCTCGGGCTGCCCAGTTGGCTGTCCGCCGCCGGCCTGGACCTCATGCGTTTCTGGAGCTAGCACCTGCGGCGGTGGCGTCGGCGCGCAACTGACCCGGGTCGGACAGCGACCGCCGCGCGGTGGTGGCACACTACGCCGCGTGGACGCTGCGACCGCCGTGTGGCCCCGCCTCAACTACCAGCGCACCGCCCGCCGGGCGATGCTTCGACTGCTCGCCTTCGCCGCCGGCCCCCTGCCGGACATAAAGATCAAACCCGGGGAGTACGGCCTACCGGACGGCGATCACCTCGCCGCCCTGACGGTGACCCCGCACGACGACCCGGCCTGGCTCGACCAGTGGCGCACGGGCCTGTGGCGCACCGACGCCGAGCACGACCTCGCCGACCCCGGCCAACTCGACGCCGCCGGCCACTGCGTGTCGATCACCGCCGACCTGCCCGACCCGCCCGACCTGGGCCACCTGCAGGCGGGCTGGGCACTCGCGCAGGCCCTCGTCGACCACGGCGCGTTCGCCGTCCTCGACACGTACGCGGGCCGCTGGGTGGACCCCGTCGTGTTGCAGACCTGGCCACCCGAGCGCCCGTTCGACCTCGACGAGGAGGTCAACGTCGTGCTACGCACGGACGGCGCGGGCGGTTTCGGCCACGTGCTGTTCACCCGCGGCCTGGCGAAGTTCGCCCGCCCCGACGTGGTGGCGGTCGTCCGCCCCGGCACCGCCCGTACGGTCAACCGCGTCGTACGCCAGCTCGCCGGGATGCTCGTCGAGGGCGGTACGGCGATCCCCGGCCAGCGCCTCGGCGCGGGCGACCCGGCCCTAGGCGGCGCGGCGGCATTCCGCCTGGCGGTCTACGACCCCGGCGTCAACGCCCCCGACCTCCCCCTCCACAACGAAGCCCTCCTGATCCTCCCCGCCTAATTCGCCCGCCCCCCGCCCCCGCCCTCTCGCCCTCGCCCTCGCCCCCCGCGCCGTGTCGTCGACGGTTTGGACAGTTACGCGCCGAATTCCGGCCCGGATAACACGCGTAACT
>JAEZGP010000576.1 GCA_023437285.1 Actinomycetes bacterium
GCGACTCGCCGACCTCCGGCTCCGCGCCGGTTGGTGGCACGCCGCGGAAGGCGACCGCGGCCAGCGCAGCCAGGCCCACGAGCAGCACCCCGCCCACGGCCGCGACCGTGACCACGCCGCTGGTAAACGCCGACCGGGCGGCGTCGATCAGGTCCGCGCCGAGCGGCCCGCCGAGGCCCTGCGCCGCCACGAGCGCGTCCGTGATGCCCTGCCGGGCCGCCTGCTCGACGGCGACCGGCGTGCCCGCGGGCACCGCGAGGTCCGCGCGGTACGCCACGGCCGCGAGGGTACCCAGCGTCGCGACGCCCACGGCGACGCCGAACTCCCCGCTCGTCTCCGACAGTGACGCCGCCGACCCGGCCTTCTCGGGCGGCGCCGAGCCCAGGATGAGGTTCATCGACAGCGTCATGGTCGGGGTGATGCCGACGCTGGCCAGGGTCATGCCGACGATCACCGCGACGAGCCCGCCGTCCGTGCCGGCGAGGGTCTGCAGGAACAGCCCGCCGGCCGCCACGATCAGACCGCCCGCCATCAGGTACGCCGGGCGGACGCGTCGCGCGAGTGCCGGACTGAGCATCATGCCGGCCGCCATGGCCAGGCTCTGCGGCAGCAGGCACAGCCCTGCCTCCAGCGGCGTCAGGCCGCGCACGGTCTGGGTGAACAGCGTGGCGGTCAGGCTGACCCCCGCCATGATCACGCCGAGGGCGAGGCCAATGCCGAGCGCACTGCTGAAGAACCGGTCAGCGAACAGCCGCACGTCCAGCAGCGGACTGGCCAGCCGGCGCTGCCGGCGCACGAACGTCACGCCGGCCACCAGGCCGACCGCCACCGCCACGGCCGGGCCGGCCGCCCAACCGCCCCGCGCGAACTCCTTGAGCCCGTAGATGACCGGCAGGATCGCGGCCAGCGACAGCCCCACACTGATCAGGTCCAGGCGGCCGGCCCCGGGGTCGCGGTACTCGGGCAGCAGCGCCGGCCCAGCGACCAGCAGCAGCACCATGAACGGCACCCCGAGCAGGAACGCCGAGCCCCACCAGAACGTCGACAGCAGCGCCCCGCCGACGAGCGGACCAATCGCCATGCCGCCCATGAAGCACGCCAGCCAGATCCCGATGGCGGTCGCCATCTGGGCCGGGTCGCGGAACATGTTGCGGATCAGCGCCATCGTCGAGGGCATCAGGGTCGCGCCGGCCACCCCCAGCAGCGCCCGGGCGGCGATCAGCGTCGCCGGGCTGTCCGCGTACGCGGCCAGCACCGACACCAGCCCGAACGCCACGGCGCCGATGAGCAGCAGCCGCCGGCGGCCGATGCGGTCACCCAGCGTGCCCATCGTCACCAGGAAGCCGGCCAGCAGGAACGAGTAGATGTCCAAAATCCACAGCTGCTGCGTGGCGTCCGCGCCGAGGTCGGCGCTCAGGTGCGGCAGGGCCAGGTACAACACGCTGACGTCCAGCGACAGCAGCAGGGTGGGTAGGGCGAGGACGGCAAGTCCGAGCCACTCGCGCCGGGTCGCGCGGGTCGTGTCCATCGCGGATCTCCTCCGGTTGGGTCGTCTACCCGTACGACGAACCGCCCGTTCCGGAATCGACAACCTCGCCCAGGCGACCCTCCAGAAACTCGCGCTCGGTGTCGTTGTCCACGAGTACGAGCGCCGCGCGGTACTCCCGCGCCGCCTCCTCGCGGCGGTCGAGCCGCCGCAGCAGGTCCGCCCGGGTGGCCGGCAGGTAGTGGTAGCCGGCCAGCCGGTCGTCGTCGGCGAGCGCGTCGAGCGCCGCCAGTCCCGCCTCCGGTCCGTCGGCCATGGACACCGCGATGGCCCGGTTGAGCCCGACCACGGGTGAGGGCCAGGCGGCGAGCAGCTGATCGTACAGGCGCACGATCTGCGGCCAGTCCGTCGCGGCGTAGCTGTCGGCCGTGGCGTGCAGCGCCGCGATGGCGGCCTGCAGGGCGAAGCGGCCGACGCGGCCGGTGCGGAACGCGCCGAGGGCGCCCTCCGCGCCCTCGGCGATCATCTCCCGGTCCCAGGCTGAGCGGTCCTGGTCCGCCAGCAGCACCAGCCGGCCGTCGGCGTCGACACGGGTGGCCCGGCGCGCGTCGGTGAGCAGCAGCAGCGCGAGCAGCCCGCGCACCTCGGGCTCGTCGGGCATGAGCGCGTGCAGCACGCGGGCCAGGTGCACGGCGCGTTCCACCAGGTCGGCCCGGACCAGCTCGGCGCCGGACGGCGCGGCGTGCCCGGTCGTGAACAGCAGGTGGACCACGGTGAGCACCGCGTCGAGCCGCTCGGGCAGCTCGCTGGCCTCCGGCACCCGGTACGGGATGCGCGCGGCGGCGATCTTTTTCTTGGCCCGGGTGACCCGGGCGGCCATCGTCGCCTCGCTGACCAGGAACGCGCTCGCGATGTCCGGCGTGGCGACCCCGCAGACGAGCCGCAGCGTGAGCGCCACCCGCGCTTCCGGGGCGAGGGCGGGATGACAGCAGGTGAACACCAGGCGCAGCCGGTCATCCGGCACGGCGTCGGGTTCCGGGGAGTCCATGATCTCCTCCTCCGGCTCCACGAGCAGTGGCATCTTCGCCCGCAACACCTGCTGGCGGCGCAGCACGTCCAGTGCCTTGCGCTTGGCCGTGGCGGTGAGCCACGCGCCGGGCTTCGTGGGCACCCCGTCGCGGGCCCACGCGCCGAGCGCCGCGACGTAGGCCTCCTGCACGCACTCCTCGGCGAGGTCGAGGTCGCCGGTGACGCGCGCCGTCGCGGCGAGCACGAAGGCCCACTCGCGACGGTGCGCGTCCGCGACCGCCCGCTCGGCCGTGTCGCGTTCGCTCACGCCGGCGGCTCGAACAGCGGCCGCACCTCCACGCCACCCTCGATCGTCGCCGGGTTGCGCTTCGCGATCTCGATGGCGACCTCCAGGCTCGGCGCCTCCAGGACGAAGAAGCCCGCCACGACCTCCTTGGCCTCGATGAACGGCCCGTCGGTGACGACGTCGCCGCGGATCGAGGTGGCCGTGGTGCTCGGTTGCAGCGCGAACCCGGTGACGGCCTTGCCGCCGAGCTGCTCGACCTCGGCCGGGTAGGTCTCCAGCCGGTCGATGTACTCCTGGCTGATGGCCATCGGGTCGGCCGGGGCGGGGGAGAAGACAAGAACTCCGTACTGCGGCATCGCGTCCTCCTCGTACGTGGGTGTGGGGTGTCTCTGCCTTACCGACGAACGCGGGTGACCGGATTCGACAGCGGCCCGGCGCCATTATGTCGGCGGCGTCCGCACGGGCCGGCGCGCGGCTCGCCGAGTTCGCGGTACCTATCCCGATAGCTATTCGCATGTACCGATTGGGCATGCTGGCGCGAGTGGCGGTGGAGATCGTCTTCGAGACGCACCCGCAGACGATGCACAGCGAGGCCGGCATCGCCAGCGGGTGGCTGCCCGCGTCCCTGTCGGAGAACGGCCGCCGGCACGCCCGCGAGATGCGCCGGCGCCGCCGCCACGACCCCCTCGCCGCCATCTACCACTCCGACCTGCTGCGGGTCGTCGAGACGGTGGAGATCGCGTTCATCGCGTTCGCCGGTCCGGTCGTCGCGGACAAGCGGCTGCGCGACATCAACTACGGCGCCCTCAACGGCGCCCCCGAAGCGCAGCTGTGGCGCGAGCGGGCCACCCACATCGACACCCGGTTCCCGCACGGGGAGAGCCTGCGCCAGGTCGTCGACCGTACCCGCGACCTGCTCGCCGAGCTTGCCGTCCGCTGGGACGGCGCGCGGATCGCCGTGCTGGCCCACCCGGTCAACGGCTGGGCCCTCGATCACCTGCTGCACGGCGTGCCGCTGGACAAGCTCGTCGTGGCGCCGGCGGACGTCGACGAACGCCGCGAGTACGACCTGCCGGCGGGCTGGACCGGCCGCGGCCCGTGAGAGCATGCGGGTATGGGCTTCCAGATCGCCAACGAACCGGCCGCTGACCAGGTCCTCGACCAGTACCCGTTCGCCGTCGTGATCGGCATGATGCTCGACCAGCAGTACGGCATGGAGCACGCTTTCCGGGGCGGCTGGAAGGTGCTCAGCCGGTTCGGCTCCCTCGACCCGGCCGCCATCGCCGCCGCCGACCCGGACGAGTTCAAGGCGCTGTGCAGCCAGCCGCCGGCGATCCACCGGTTCCCGGGCTCGATGGCCGCCCGGCTGCAGGAGCTGGCGGCGCTGGTCGAGGCGAAGTACGGCGGCGACGTCACCCGGCTGTGGTCGGAGGCGAAGAGCGGTAAGGAGCTGCTCAAGCGGGTCCAGGAGCTGCCCGGCTTCGGCAAGCAGAAGGCCCAGATCTTCGTGGCGCTGCTGGCCAAGCAGCTCGACGTGCGGCCCGAGGGTTGGGCGGCCGTGGCCGGCGACTACGCGCTCGACGGGTACCGCTCGGTCGCCGACGTGGTCGACGCGGAGTCGCTGCGCAAGGTCCGCGAGTTCAAGCAGCTCAAGAAGCAGGCTCAGCCGGCCACGTAGCGGTCGAACCAGTTCAGTACCCGCTGGTACGCGTCGGCGGCCGCCTCCGCGTTGTAGCGCGGCCCGGTGTCGTTGAAGAACGCGTGGTCCACGCCGGGGTAGGTGACCAGGTCGTGGGGGAGGCCGGCGGCCGTCAGCGCGGTGGCGGCGGCGTCGCGGCCGGCGTTGACCCGGGCGTCGGCCTCGGCGTAGATGCCCAGCACCGCCGCCCCCGACCGGCTGAAGTCGGGCTTGTCGGGCAGGGGCCCGTAGAACGGCACCGCGGCGCTCAGCTTGGGCTCGCCGGCGTCGACCAGCCGCCACACGAGCCCGCCGCCGAAGCAGAACCCGACCGTACCCAGCTTGCGCGCCTCGACGCGGGTGCTCAGCTCGGTCAGCGCGGAGCGCAGGTCGGCCACGAGCCGGGCCGGCGCCACCGTACCGAGGGTGGCCGTGACCTTGGCCGGGTCGCCGAGCGCGGCCGTGCCGCCCTCGCGGGAGAGCAGGTCGGGGGCGAGGGCGGCGTACCCGCTGGCCGCGAAGCGGCCCGCCACGGATCGGATGTGGTCGGTCAGCCCCTTGTTCTCGTGGATCACCAGGACCCCGCCGCGCGGCTGGCCCTCCGGCTCCGACCAGGCGCCCTGCAGCATCGTGCCGGTCGGGTCGGGGTAGGTGACCGGGTCGACCCGCAGCGGCGTGGGTCCGGCGGGCGGGCCCCCGCTCGACGCGGCCGCCTCGCCGTCCGACGCCCCGCCGCCGCAGGCGGCCAGCAGTGTGGTGGCGGCGACCCCCGTGACGCCCAGCAGCCCGAGCCGGCGCAGCGCCTCGCGCCGGTTCAGCAGCCCGTCCGCGTGGTCGACCGCGATTTCTTCCGCGAGATATCGCCCAAGCGAGTCCATCTGACCCCCCACCGCAGCGTAACGGCCGCCCGCGTTGGCCGCCGCCGTTCCGGGGTGGCACCATGCGAAGGGTGAGCCGTCGACGACCCGATCCGGTCCTGATCACGGACGCGCCGCAGAGCCCGGGGCGCGAGCGGCTCAGTCGCGAGATCCGGTACCTGATCATGATGGGGACCCGCGCGGTGTGCCTGATCGTGGCGGCCATCCTGGTCAGCGCCAAGCCGGCGCACTACGGCTACTGGGTGATCGCCTGCGTCGTCGGCATGGTCGCGCTCCCGTGGCTGGCGGTCCTGATCGCCAACGACCGGCCCGCCAAGGACCAGTACCGCATGTCGCGCTACCTGCGCCGGGCCGCACCGTCGCCGACGGATCCGCACTCGCTGCCGGCCCCGCGCGAGGCCCGCGTCATCGACGCCGAAGACTAGCCACCCCGTGCGAGGGGCGTGCCGCACGAGCGATGAACCGTGGCGGCACGTATGGGTACCGCCACGGTTCATCGCCTGTTGATGATCTTGTCGCCGAGGCGGCTGGGCCGGCCGTCAGGGGCGCGCGCCGAGCCGGGTGACGGCCGCGGCGCCGCGTTCGGTGGCGGTCCGCCGCGCGTCGGCCGGCGCCGGTCTCGTT
>JAEZGP010000584.1 GCA_023437285.1 Actinomycetes bacterium
CCGCCGACCTGGTCGCCACCGAGGCGCTGCTGCCTGCCGACCCGGCCACGGCCGCGGTCGCCTCCGCCGCGTTCATGGAACTCGGCGCGGTGCGCTGCGTCGCCCGTACCCCGTTGTGTGAACAGTGCCCACTGACGGCCGTGTGCGCCTGGCGGCTGGCACGCGACGCGGGCGTCGCGGCGCCGCCGAGTGGGCCCAGCCGCAAACCACAGCGGTACGCCGGAACGGATCGGCAGGTGCGGGGCCTGCTGCTCGCGGTGGCCCGGGGCGCCGACATCCCGGTGCCGCGCGCGGCGCTCGACGCCGTCTGGGCCGACGACACCCAACGCGACCGCGCGCTGGCGAGCCTGCTCGACGACGGGCTGCTCGTCGAGCCGGCCGAGGGCTTCTTCGCGCTGCCCTGAGCGGCGGTCAGCAAGGGCTGTTGTCGGCCGAGCGCAGGAACGTGTGCCGGTTCACCACGGACGGCGGCAGCTCGGCGAACGCGTACTGTTCGTTGACGTTCTCGGTCAGGCGGTGCGACTCGGCCTCCGGCACCAGCGCGACGAACAACGTGACCGGGACACCGGCCCTCGGCGCCGGCATCAACGCCACCCGCGGAAAGGTCCAGGTATCGGCCTCGTAGTTCAGTACGGCCGGCAGTGGCGTCAGGTGGTAGACCTTCCCGACCTGGATGTAGAGGCGCAGCTCGAAGCCCTCGGGCACGGCGCCGGCGCCGGACAGGTCGACGCAGCGGTCCAGTTCCTGGCCGGAGTCGAAGAAGACGATCTCCACGGGCGGGCTGGCCCAGACTTTCGATTCGATGGTGGGCGAGGTGGCCACGGTCATCCCCTCACGCAGGGTCTCGTGGCGCAGCGCCCAGGCCCCGGCCACGATCACGGCCGCCAGGACCACGGCGACCAGGACCGCCGTCGCGGAAAGGCGGTCCCGCCGGACCGGCACGCGCCAGCGACCCGCCGTCCGGTCCGGCGGCGACGCGCCGGCCGGGTCCGGCCGCGACACCCACGCGGCGACCGCGAAACCCTTACGTTCGTCGACGACGTGCACCTGGCGGAAGTCGCTGCCCACCAGGCCGCCGAATCCGTGCACCACCACGTCGTGGTACAGGTCGTCGGTGAACGCCACCGCGAGGTCGCGTTCGGGCGCCGCGGCGAGCGCCTCGCGCAGCGCGGCCGAGTCGACGAGCCGGCACGCGTCCACGATGGCCTTGCCGACGTAGCCCGTGGCGGCCGCCTGCACGACGCCCTGCGCCAGTGCCGCCCGCAGCCGCAGGCGGGGAGCCTGCGCGTTGATGGCCAGCATGCCGTCGGCCAGGCCGTACACCAGGCCGGCGATCGCCCGGGCCTCGTCGATGCCGGGCGGCAGGAGGACGAGCTGCCCGTCGCCACGGTTCTGCCGGATCACCGCGCGGGGCGGAAAGCCGGGCTGGACGCCGGCCCGGCGTACCGCCGCGGTCAGCACCCAGGCGAGCCCGGCCTGGGCTCGCAGTTGCGCCTGGTGGTCGAGTGCGCTGTAGGACTCGATGTCCACGACCAGACACAGCCGCCGGATCGCGGGCGGCAGCCGCTTGCTCATGGCCCCGCGGCCACGGCCCGGAGGGCGGCCCAGTCTGTGACGATGACCCGCCGGTAGCCGGTCCGCACGGCGCCGCGCTCGCGCAGGCGGCGCAGCGCGCGTTCCACGCTGGAGCGCTCGGCTGACACGAGCGCCGCCAGTTCGGGCTGGCTTAGCGGCACGGCGATGAGGGTGCCCTCGGGGATCGGTTGCCCGTACTCGGTGCCGAGGTGCTCGATGATCCGGGCGAGGCCGACCGCGACGGGCCGGGCGCCGATGTCGATCCGGTGGCGGATCTGGCGACGCAGCTTCGCGGCCACCACCCGGTGCATCACGTGCCCGATGTTGGGTCGGGTGGCGAGCAGGGACCGGAACGCCCGCGCCTCGATGAGCCGGCCGCGAACCTGGCTGGCGGCGAGGACCGACGCGGAGCGCGGCTGCCCGTCCAGGACCGCCAGCTCGCCGACCACGTCGCCGGCCGCGCGTACCGCGAGCAGCGTCGTACGCCCGTCAGCCGGGTCGCCGAGCACCTTGACGCAACCGCTGGTGAGCACAACGACGTACGTGCCCGGCTCACCGAGAAGCATGAGCCAGTCGCCGCGGGCGAAGGTGCGAGGCGAGCCGGCCACCAGCAGCGCCTCCATGTCGCCGGCTGGGAGCTGGGTGAGCAGGCTGCTGGGCGCCCACGGCGACGGCGGGTTGGGGCCTTCGAACCGGTCGCGCACAGCCGCCTCGTCGCCTAAATGGGTGGTAGCTGGTCCACCTTACGGGTGAGCAGCCCGACGCGCAGCCCCCTGTTCAGCAGGCCCGCGCAGCCGATACTTGACGCCGGGCGAACGTCGGGTTCTCGCGCCCGAGGCGAGTCGGGGACCCGTCCGACCGGTAGGCGGCGAAGGTGACGTAGGTCGCCGCCCACGTCATCCCGCGTCGACGCGGCCTCCGGCGCGCACGCGCACCGCCGGTCCGGCGGAGGACCGAGGACGGCCTGCTTGACGCCGAGCAACCGTTTCCCCGCAGATGAAGGGATTGACACCGGCCGTCGTTTCTGATCGTGTCGGAGAGACGACAGAGGGGC
>JAEZGP010000761.1 GCA_023437285.1 Actinomycetes bacterium
GTGCGGCAGCTGCCGCACGTCGGGTCGGTGGCCACCCGGCTGGACCCGGGGCTCGTCCGCCGTACCATCGCCGAGCTGCGCCAGCTGCTCACCGAGCGGGAACGGCGCTTCGCCGACCACGGCATCGACTCGATGGCCTCGTACCGGCGCCGGCGCAACGCGGGCGAGTTCGGCGACGACCCGTTCGGCGACGTGTTCCTCGTCGTCGACGGCTGGACCACGATCCGCAGCGACTTCGAGGACCTGGAGAACCACCTCACCGAGATCGTGACCCGCGGCCTGTCGTTCGGGGTGCACGTCGTGGTGAGCACCGCACAGTGGATGGACCTGCGGCCCGCGGTGCGCGACTCGTTCGGCACCCGGCTGGAGCTGCGCCTCGGCGACCCGGCCGGCTCGGCGCTGGACCGCCGGGCCGCGCACAACGTGCCCCGCAAGGCGCCGGGTCGCGGCATCACCGCCGAGAAGCTGCAGTTCCTCACCGCGTTGCCGCGCGTCGACGGGCTCAACACCGAGGACGACCTGGCGGCGTCGCTGTCGTCGCTGGTCACGGACGTGGCCAAGTTCTGGACCGGTCCGGGTGCGCCGCCCGTACGCCTGCTGCCCACCACCCTGCCGTACGCCAACCTGCCCGTACGCGCGCAGCGCCCCGGCGTACCGATCGGCATCGCCGAGCTGGACCTGGCGCCGGTGTGGCTGGAGTTCGCCACCGACCCGCACGCGCTGGTCTTCGGCGACTCCGAGTGCGGCAAGAGCACCTTCCTGCGCGCGGTGGCCCGGGCCATCACGGACAAGTACTCGCTGACCGAGGCGCGGATCATCACGATCGACTACCGGCGCAGCCTGCTCGGGGCGGTGACCACCGAGCACCAGATCGGCTACGGCACCTCGGCGCAGGTCACCGAGACCATCATCCGCGAGGTCGCCGGCGTGATGCGCTCGCGGCTACCCGGCCCGGACGTGACCGCCGAACAGTTGCGCGACCGCAGCTGGTGGAAAGGCCCCGACCTGTACGTGCTGGTCGACGACTACGACCTCGTCGCGGCGGGCGGCACCAACCCGCTGACGCCGCTGGTGGAGTTCCTCGGCCAGGCCCGCGACATCGGCCTGCACCTGATCGTGACCAGGCGCAGCGGCGGGGCCAGCCGGGCCCTGTACGACCCGGTGATCATGCGGTTGCGGGAGCTTGGCTCGTCGGGCATCGTCATGGCCGGCGACAAGAACGAGGGCATCCTGCTGGGCAACGTCAAGCCCGGCCCGCAGCCGCCCGGTCGCGGTTGGCTCGTCACCAGGCGCGAGGGTGCGCGATTGGTGCAGCTGGCCTGGCTGGCCCCGCCCGAGTAACGCCGCCCGAGTAATACAACGATAGAGATCTCTTGCCGAGATTATGTACGCTGCGAGCCGAATAACTGTTCTGTACTGACAGGTCGGGGGTGTTCAGTGGCTGACGCGTGGTTGCACAAGACCGTCGACGTCGACATCAATGGCGTGCTTGATTTCGCCAACCGGGTCATCACGGTGCAGCAGGACTTCTCGAAGAGCCTCGCCGACGGCGTGACTCCGATGATGAAGGTCAAGCCGGCGTTCGGCGGCGGGGTCGTCAAGGAGGGCGCGTTCTTCCGCGGCATGCACGACGCCCAGGTGCAGGCGGCCATGGCGATGATCAACGATGTGGTGCGGGGCCTCGCCGCGCTGTCCAAGGCGTCGGCCGGCGTCGCCGTCGAGTACCTCAACGGTGACGCGGAGAGCCAGGCCAACGTGGACGACGTGTACAACGCGTTCCGGCCGACCCCGCCGAAGGACGACGCCGCCACGACCACGACCACCACGGCGGCCGGCAATCAGGTGCCGTTCAACGACAAGCCGGTGGAACTGCCGCCGTACGTGCCGACCCCGCACACCCCCGGTTCCGGCGAGGTCGTCGCACCGGGGACGGCCGGCCAGTACGTCATCGCCGGTGACGACGAGAAGATGCACGACGGCGTCGCGGAGTTCCCGCGGCCGGACCGCTGACGGCCGAGGCAGACGAGGAGCACCCATGTCGGGGAACACGTTCGGCTATCAGCCGCCCGCGCTGCCAAGTTACGTCCAGCAGTACATGGACTACGCCCGCACGTACGAGATGCCGCAGTTCGCGCCGACCAACTGGAATTCCCGGGACGAGGTCAACATCCTCACCCTGTGGGCGGCCATCCAGAACGAGAGCGACGAGGAGGCCCGCGGCGTCGCCGAGATGTGGCGACGCATCTCGGTGCTGCTCGAGTCGACCCGGGCCGACCTCGAACGGCACGCGGTGGCCCTGCAGGCGGTCTGGAAGAGCCCGGCCGGCGACGAGTTCCTGCGCCGCATCGGCGCGGCCATCTACTCGATCGAGGAGTGGCGCGCCGCGGCCGACGTCAACCAGGCGTCGCTGAACCGCGTGGCCGACACCATCGCCACCACGCAGACGAAGATGCGCGAGCTGTGGCAGACGTACACGGCCGAGGAGGCGTCCGAGAACCAGAAGCGCGAGTTCGAGAAGAACGACAGCGTGTGGAGTTCGATCGTGCACGGCTTCAAGAAGGATCCGCTCTCCTTCAACGAGGTCCGCGACAAGCACACGCCGAAGGCGATCGAGTACATGAAGGCCCTCGCCGACGTGTACGTCGACGAGTCCATCGCGGTGGAGCGCGGCTCGACGTACCGGGGACCGACCGCGGCCCGCGACGTCGTCTACGAGGGCGGCGGTGGCCGGCCCCCGGGCGGCCCGGGCGGGACGCCGAACGTGCCCGTCATCAAGCCGCCCGCGATGCCGTTCCCGGACCTGCCCCCGCCGCCGCCCGGCCTGGACCTGAGCGGCCCGGATCTCAACGGCCCCGAGCTGGCGGGCCTCGTGCCGCCCGTGGCGCCGCCGCCGACGGTGCCCGTGG
>JAEZGP010000648.1 GCA_023437285.1 Actinomycetes bacterium
GGCGGCGGCCGCACGACGGGCGGCGGCAGCGTGGGCCGTCGCGGCCACCTGCCGGTCATCCCGCCACAACGCTGACCTGTCCGCCACAACGCTGACCTATCCGCCACAACGCTGACTTATCCGCCACAACGCTGACCTATCCGCTAATGCGCTGGCCCTGCCGCCCGCGGCCGTGCCGGCGGGCGATCACAGGTCAGTCCACGGGCGAGCGACGGGTCAGCCGCCGAGCAGGCGGCTGAAGAGGGCCGCCCGGCGCGATGGGCGGCCCGTGCGGGCCTCCTCGGCGTCAGCCGCCGTCATGATCCGCAGGCCGGCGTTGACGCCCAGCCAGCGCAGCGGTTCGGGCTCCCAACGCGGCGACCGGTGCCCCACCCAGGGCAGCCGGACCAGCGCGGAGTCCACGCCGGTGATCAGGTCGGCGAGCGTACGGCCGGCGAGGTTGGCGGTGCTGACCCCGTCGCCGACGTAGCCGCCCGCCCAGCCGATTCCCGTACCCTGGTCCAGCCCGACGGAGGGGTGCCAGTCGCGCGGCACGCCGAGCGGCCCGCCCCACCGGTGCGTGATCTCGACGTCGGTGGGCAGCGAGGGGAAGAGCTCCGCGAGCGTCGCACGCAGCGCGGCGTGCACCCGGGCGTCGCGATCGAACTCCGGCCGTACGGCCGACCCGAAGTGGTACGGCGCACCCCGCCCGCCGAACGCCAACCGGTCGTCGGCCGTACGCTGCCCATAGATGATCAAGTGTCGGTGGTCGGTGAACGTCTCCCGCTGGCCCAACCCGACCTCGGCCCAGAACGGCGCGGGTAGCGGCGCGGTCGCCAGCATCAGGGAGTACACGGGTGCGACCACCCGCCGCATGGACGGCAACGCCGCCGTGTACCCCTCCGTCGCCCGCACGACCGTGGCGGCACGGACGGTGCCACCGGTGGTGACGACCGTGCTGACGACCGGGCTGACGACCGTGCTGCCCGCGCGGCCGGCGCGGGGCCGGATCGCCCGTACGCGGGTCTGCTCGTAGATCGTGACGCCGCGCCGCTCGACCGCCCGGGCCAGGCCGCGTACCAGCTTCGCCGGGTGGATCGCCGCGCAGTGCGGCGTGTACGTCGCGCCGAGCACGCCGGCCGCCCCGCACCGGCTGCGCGCCTCGTCCGCGTCGAGCAGCCGCAGATCGCCTTCGGTGAACCCGTACTCCCTGGCTTCCCGTATGTCGAGTTGAGCCCGTTGCCACTGCACCGGAGTGCGGGCCACCGTGATCGTGCCGCCTTTGGCGAAGTCGCAGTCGATGCCCTCGGCGGTCGCGACGGCCCCGACCTCGTCGACCGAGTCCTGCATGGCGCGGTAGAGCGACACGGCGGCCGCGCGACCGTGCCGGCGGGCCAGCGCCGACACCGACTGCGGAAACAGCGCCGAGCACCAGCCGCCGTTGCGTCCGCTCGCGCCGTACCCGGCGATCTCCGCCTCGACCACCGCGATGCGCAGCGAAGGCTGTGCCCGGGCCAGGTAGTAGGCCGTCCACAGCCCGGTGTACCCGGCGCCGACCACGCACACGTCGACCTCGACGTCGCCGGCCAGCGCCGGCCGCGGCGTCAGCTCGTCGGCCACACCGGCCAGCCAGAAGGACGCTGCCCGGTAGTCCACTGTGCCGTCGCGAATTGGTGTGGTGGCGTGGTTGGGCGGGACCTCGGGGCTCACTACAGCTGTTGCCAGGCCTCGGTGAGTACCCCGCGCAGGATCTGCTCGATCTCCGCGAAGTGCGACTCGTCGCAGATCAGCGGCGGCGCGAGCTGCACTACCGGGTCGCCCCGGTCGTCGGCGCGGCAATAGAGGCCGGCCTCGAACAGCGCCTTCGACAGGAAGCCGCGCAGCAGCCGCTCCGACTCCTCGTCGTTGAACGTCTCCCGGGTGGCCTGGTCCTTGACCAGCTCGATGCCGTAGAAGTAGCCGTCCCCGCGCACGTCCCCGACGATCGGCAGATCGCGAAGGCGCTCCAGGTAGGACCGGAAAACCCCTTCATTGGTACGCACATGAGCCAGCAGACCCTCGCGCTCGAACAGGTCGAGATTGGCCAGCGCCACGGCGGCCGCGACGGGGTGCCCGCCGAACGTGATGCCGTGCAGGAACGTGTCGGAGCCCGTGGCGAACGGCTCGAACAGCCGCTCGCTCGCGATCATCGCCCCGAGCGGCACGTATCCGCTGGTGATGCCCTTGGCGCACGTGATGATGTCGGGCTGGTACCCGTAGCGCTGCGACCCGAAGTACTCGCCGAGCCGGCCGAACGCGCAGATCACCTCGTCGGAGACCAGGAGCACGTCGTACCTGTCGCAGATCTCGCGTACCCGCTGGAAGTAGCCGGGCGGCGGCGGGAAGCAACCGCCGGAGTTCTGCACCGGCTCCAGGAACACGGCGGCCACGGTGTCGGGGCCCTCGAAGAGGATGGCCTCCTCGATCCGGTTGGCCGCCCACCGCCCGAAGGCCTCGGCGTCGTTGCCCGGCATGCCGTCGGGACCGTCGGGTCCGGCGGTACCGGCCGGCGCGCGGTAGAGGTTCGTGTTGGGCACCTTCACGCCCGACGGCACGAGCGGCTCGAAGTCGGCCTTGATGCCCGCCAGCCCGGTGATCGACAGCGCTCCCATGGAGGTGCCGTGGTAGGCGATGTGCCGCGAGATGACCTTGTGCTTGGTCGGCTTGCCCGCCCGCTTGAAGTACGCCCGGGCGAGCTTCCACGCGCTCTCCACGGCCTCGGACCCGCCGGTGGTGAAGAAGATCCGGTTCAGGTCACCCGGCGCGAGGGTGGCCAGGCGCTCGGCCAGCTCGACGGCCTTCGGGTGCGCGTACGACCACAGCGGGAAGTACGCCAGTTCGGCGGCCTGCTTCGCGGCGGCCTCGGCAAGCTCGGTGCGGCCGTGCCCGGCCTGGACGACGAACAGGCCGGCAAGCCCGTCGAGGTAGCGCTTGCCGTGCTGATCCCAGACGTACGCCCCCTCGCCGCGGACGATGACCGGCACCTCCGCGTCGCGGTAGGACGACATCCGGGTGAAGTGCATCCACAGGTGGTCGGCGGCGTGCCCGCCGATCTGTTCGCGCTCCGTATCGGCCATTGTCCGCCTCCGGGTCATGCCCAGGGGTCGTGGCGCCCTAGGCCAGACAACGGTTATCGCACAGATATGCAGCTCCGGCAAGCCCTAAGCACAGTCTGCGACACCAATGACAACGGATTTCGTGGCGACATTGAGTCGC
>JAEZGP010000685.1 GCA_023437285.1 Actinomycetes bacterium
CCGCCCTGCCGCGCCAGGTTTCCGCCATGGCCGCGACCGTGACGGAGGCCTCCCGTGCCTGACGACCTCGACCGCCTGCTGCGGTCCACGCGCGCCGACCTGCTCGACGACATCGACGGGCTCGACCTCGACCGCGTCGCCGCCCGGGCCGGCACGCTGCGCCGGCGTCGGCGCGCCATCGCCGCGTCGACCGCCGCGGCCGGTGGCACCCTAGCCGTCACGCTGTGGGCCATGCTCAGCACCGCCGGAACGCAGGCGCTGCCCGGCCCGGCCGGTCACTCGGAGGGCCCGCCCGCCACCGTACGGCCGACGCAGACCCCCATGCCCCCCGACCGGGCCGCGTGGAACGGCGACGACCTGCGCTTCACCGGTGCCGCCGCGACCGACCTGCCCGGCGACATCATCGACGTGGAGTTCGCCAACACCAAGGTCGGGTACGTCGTACTGGCGCAGTGCGCGACCGGCCCGAACGGGTCATGCGAGTACACGATGCAGTACACGGAGAACGGCGGCGGCTCGTGGGAGGCGCGTGCGCTGCCCGCCGGCCTGGCCACCACCGGACCCGACGACGAACTCAACATCATCCCGCTGAGCGGCTCGGCGCTCATCGTGACGGGGCCCGACACCTTCTTCAGCGCGGACACGGGCCGCACCTGGCAGGTGCGCCGGCCGGTCAACCCGCCGGAGGTGCCCGCCATCCCCGACGGCGGCAAGCTGGTGCTCGACGCCAACCCGTCGGCCGGTCCCGACTGCCCCGGCGCCCGCGTCGACGCGTTCTTCCCAGACGGCACCCGGGCCCGGCTCAAGAACCAGCCACTCATCGGGGTGTGCTGGGTCGCCAACGCCGAGGCCGTCGGCGGCGTCTGGTGGGTGGGCGGACGCAGCAGCAAGGGCCGCCCGGCGGTGGCGTCGAGCCGCGACGGGGGCGCCACCTGGACGACCGTGGAGTTCCCGATCATCGACGGCTCCCCGGAGGCGTGGCCGAAGGTGGCCTCCGTCGGCAGCCGGACCTACGTCACGATCGTCCGCGGCCGGTCCACCAACACGTCGATCCACGCGTCCACCCAGATCATGGCAATCCATCGGTCGACGGACGGCGGGCACACGTTCGCACCGTTCGCGAGCTACGGCCTGCCCCCGCTCACCGGCGACGCCGTACCGCTGCTCGACGGCCGGCTCGTCGTGGCGTCCGCCGGGCTGTCGATGGGCTTCTCGTCGGGTACCCGCTTCGTCGAGGCCCCCGTCGACGTGCCGTACGTGCGCAGCATCCGGCAGACGGAGGTCGGCTGGATCGCCTACGACATGGACCGCAACGGCGCCGTCGCCTACAGCACCGACGGGGTCCTGTGGCGGCGCCTCACGATCCGCTGACGGCGGGCACCAGCCCGTCGGCCGGCACCCGGCTGTCATCCGGGACGGCACCGCCGACCCGGGTCGCCGGGACGCTGGCGGCCGCTGGGACGGTGGCCCCGGTCGCCAACGTGGCGGCCCCCGTCGCTGGGACGGTGGCGTCGGGCGTGGCCGGTTCGGGGCGCGCGACGATGGAGACGCTGGCCACCCGGCGGCCGTCCATCGCGGTCACCACCAGCCGGCCGGCCGGCACGTCGACGACATCACCGGCCTCGGGCAGGCGGCCCAGCGCGGCCATGATGAACCCGCCCACGGTCTCGTACGGGCCGGGCGGCAGGGTCAGCCCGGACGACTCGGCGAAGTCCGCCAGGTTGAGCCGGGCGTCGATCTCCCCCGGCGCGGCCGCTGGCAGCGGCACCTCGTCGTACTCGTCGTGGATTTCGCCGACGAGTTCCTCGAGCAGGTCCTCCAGGGTGACCACCCCGGCGGTGCCGCCGTACTCATCGACGACGACGGCGAGGTGGCTGCCCTCGCGGCGCATCTGCGACAGGGCGGTGAGCACCCGCATGGCGGCCGGCAGCCGCTTCACCTCGCGGGCCAGCGCGCCGACCGTGACGGCCCACTCCTCCTCGGGCCGGATGAGCAGGTCACGCAGGTGCACGAAACCGATCACGTCGTCGCGGGAGCCGTCGACGACCGGGAACCGGGAGTGTGACGAATCACGCACGACCCGCACCGCGTCGGCGATCGTCGTGCCCCGGTCCAGGAAGACCACCTCGGTGCGGGGCACCATCAGTTCGCGGACGTGCCGGGCGCCGACGGCGAGGACCTCGTCGATGAGGCGACGACCCTCGGGATCGAGGGACGTGTTCGTGGCCACCAGGTCGCGCAGCTCGGCCTCTGAGATGGGCTCGCGGCCGGCGGTGGCGCTCTCGCCCAGCGCGTGGGTGACCCACCGGGTGGCGGCGTGCCCGCCGCGCACCAGCACTCGGGCCAGCGTCCGGCGCAGCCGGCCGGCTCTATGGTGGTCCGGGTCACCGCCGGGGGGCACGGATTCGTGCATGTCGGAATTCTAGAGGTACGCGGCCCTCGCGGCGACCGCCCGCGCCGGCTCACAGCAAGTCGCGACCCGGCATAAGGTTGTGCCAGATTTACGTGGAAAGGTGATGGCGTGAAGTTGCTTGTTACCGGCGGTGCCGGCTACATCGGCAGCGTCGTGACGGCGCTGCTGCTCGACTCCGGCCACGAGGTGGTGGTCCTCGACGATCTGTCCACCGGGTACGCCGAGGCGGTCCCACCCGGCGCGACATTCGTGCGCGGGCGGGTGCAGGACCGGGCCGCCGACCTGCTCACGCCGGAGGCCGGGTTCGACGGTGTCCTGCACTTCGCCGCGTTCATCTCGGTGGGCGAGAGCGTGCGCCAGCCGGAGCGGTACTGGGACAACAACGTCGTGGGTACGCTGAGCCTGCTCTCGGCGATGCGGGCGGCCGGCGTACCGCGCCTGATCTTCTCGTCGACCGGCACGGTGCACGGCGACCTGGAGGCGCTGCCGATCGCGGAGGACGCGCCGGTCGGGCCGCTCAACCCGTACGCGGCGAGCAAGCTGGCCGTCGACTACGCCCTGGCCGGCGAGGCGACCGCGCACGGGCTGGGTGCGGTGTCGCTGCGCTACTTCAACGCCTCCGGCGCGCTGCTGCGACCGGACGGCACGGCGTACGGCGAGCGCCACGACCCGGAGACGCACCTCATCCCGATCGTCCTGCAGGTCGCGGCCGGCAAGCGGGACTCGCTCCCGCTGTACGGCGACGACTACCCCACCCCGGACGGCACGTGCGTGCGCGACTACATCCACGTGGCGGACCTGGCCAGCGCCCACCTGCTGGCGCTGGAGTCGGTGAAGCCGGGCGAGCACCGCGTCTACAACCTGGGCAACGGCAACGGGTACTCGAACCTGCAGGTGGTCGAGGCTGTCCGCGAGGTGACGGGTGCCCCCGTGCCGGTGGAGCTGGCGCCGCGCCGGCCCGGTGACATCGCCGCCCAGGTGGCGTCGTCGCAGCGGGCCCGCGCGGAGCTGGGCTGGAACCCGACCCGCACCGACCTGCGCGAGATCGTGTCCGACGCCTGGCAGTTCTACCGCCGCGCGCTCTGACCGCGGCGGGCTCCGATGAGCGTCAGCCCGCGTCGATGATCATGCCGGCGGCCACCGTACGGTTGGTCTGCTCGTCGATGAGGATGAAGCCGCCCGTGGTGCGGTTGCGGCGGTACTCGTCGGCGAGCAGCGGCACGGTCGTGCGCAGCCGGACGCGGCCGATCTCGTTGAGCTTCAGCGCCTGCGCGCTCTCGTCGCGGTGCAGGGTGTTGACGTCGAGCCGGTACTGCAACTCCTTGACCACGGCGCGCGCTGTGCGGGTCGTGTGCTTGACGGCGAGCTTGCGGCGCGGCTCCAGGGTCGCGGCCTCGTCCATCCAGCAGATGAGGGCGTCGATGTCCTGGGCCGGCGTGGGGGCGTTGTGCACCCGGCAGATCAGGTCGCCGCGCGAGACGTCGAGTTCGTCGGCCAGCCGCACGGTCACCGACATCGGCGGGTACGCCTCGTCGACGGGCCCGTCGGCCGTGTCGATGCCGGCGATGCGCGTGGTGAACCCGCTGGGCAGCACCATGACCTCGTCGCCGGGCTTCATGACGCCCGACGCGACCTGGCCGGCGTACCCGCGGTAGTCGGGGTACCTCGTCGACTGTGGCCGGATGACGTACTGCACGGGAAAGCGCACGTCGACCAGGTTGCGGTCGGAGGCGATGTGCACGTGCTCCAGGTGGTGCAGCAGCGACGGCCCCTCGTACCAGGGCATGTGCTGCGAGCGGGTCACGACGTTGTCGCCGTGCAGCGCCGAGATCGGGATGATCGTCAGGTCGGGCACGTCGAGCTTGGCCGCGAAGTCGGTGAACTCCTCGGCGATCGCCTCGAAGACGTCCTCGGACCAGTCGACCAGGTCCATCTTGTTCACGCACAACACCAGGTGCGGCACGCGCAGCAGCGAGCACAGGAACGCGTGCCGGCGCGACTGCTCGACGATGCCCTTGCGGGCGTCGACCAGCACCAGCGCCAGGTCGGCGGTCGAGGCGCCGGTGACCATGTTGCGCGTGTACTGGATGTGGCCGGGGGTATCGGCGATGATGAACTTGCGCCGGGGCGTGGCGAAATACCGGTACGCCACGTCGATGGTGATGCCCTGCTCCCGCTCGGCGCGCAGGCCGTCGGTCAGCAGAGCCAGATTCGTGTACTCGTCACCGCGCGCGGCCGAGACCGTCTCGACGGCGGCGAGCTGATCCTCGAAGATCGCCTTGCTGTCGTAGAGCAGGCGACCGATGAGTGTGGACTTGCCGTCGTCCACGCTACCCGCGGTGGCGAAGCGGAGCAGATCGGCGGCGCGGCCCCGCTCAGTGCGCTCCATGAGCTGGACGTCGTCGACCATCAGAAGTAGCCCTCCCGCTTGCGGTCCTCCATGGCGGCCTCGCTGACCCGGTCGTCGCCACGGGTGGCGCCACGCTCGGTGATCCGCGTCGCGGCCACCTCGGCGATCACCTTCTCGATGGTGTCGGCGTCGGACTTGACCGCGGCGGTGCAGCTGGCGTCGCCGACGGTGCGGTAGCGCACCGTCTCGACGAACGGCTCGTCGCCGGACCGGGTCGGGAGGAACTCGTGGACGCCGTAGAGCATGCCGTCGCGGTCGACGACCTGCCGCTCGTGGGCGAAGTAGATGGCGGGCAGCTCGATGTGCTCGCGGGCGATGTAGTGCCAGATGTCGAGCTCGGTCCAGTTGGACAGCGGGAACACGCGGATGGACTCGCCGGAGTCGATGCGCGCGTTGTAAAGCGACCACAGCTCGGGTCGCTGGTTGCGCGGGTCCCACTGGCCGAACTCGTCGCGGAAGCTGAACACGCGCTCCTTGGCGCGGGCCTTCTCCTCGTCGCGACGGGCGCCGCCGAACAGGGCGTCGAAGCGGTGCTGCTCGACGGCCTCCAGCAGGACCGGGGTCTGGATGCGGTTGCGGGTGCCGTCGGCGGGCTCGCGCACGAGGCCGCGCTTGATCGCGTCCGGGACGCTCGCCACGATCAGTTGCAGGTTCAGCTCAGCCACCCGCCGATCCCGGTATTCGAGAACCTCGGCGAAGTTGTGGCCGGTGTCGACGTGCATCACCGGGAACGGGATGGGGGCGGGCCAGAACGCCTTCTCGGCCAGCCGCAGCATCACGATGGAGTCTTTACCGCCGGAAAAGAGCAGCACAGGGCGCTCGAACTCCGCGGCCACCTCACGCATGACGAAGATGCTCTCCGCTTCGAGAGCGTCCAGGTGGGAGACCTTGTACGAGGCGGCACCCATGTTCATGTCCTTCGATATCTACGTCGACGGATGCGCCCTCGCGGCATCGAGCGCCGCGAGGATCCGGGGCGCAAGATCCTTCCGGCACACCAGCAGGTCTGGCAGGGATGGATCCGGCTGGTTATATTCCAGCGCAGATCCATCAACCCTGGAAGCGTACAGGCCCGTGGCCGTGGCCACAGCCACCGGCGCCGCGGAGTCCCATTCGTACTGGCCTCCCGCGTGCACGTACGCGTCGACGGTGCCGGAGATCACCGCGCACACTTTCACCCCGGCCGATCCCATCGGCACCGGTTCCACGGCACCGTCCCACGCTTCGGCGAACCTGCCGAGCAGTGCCGGCGGCCGGGTGCGGCTCGTGGCCACCCGCAGCGGGCGACCCGTACCGCCGTCCCACAACTCGGGATAGCTGGGTGGCGACTCGGTACTCAGGGTCAGTCCGCGCGCCGGCATCGCCACCGCGCCGGCGACGAGCGAGCCGCCCTGCCACAACGCGATGTGCACCGCCCAGTCGGTACGGTCCGGTTCCCCGTACTCCCGGGTGCCGTCCAGCGGGTCCACGATCCAGACGCGGGCGGCCCGCAGGCGCCGCGCGTCGTCGCGTACGCCCTCCTCGGAGAGCACGGCGTCGCCGGGCCGCCAGCGGGTCAGCAGGGTCACGATCAGGTCGTGGGCCCGTTGGTCGGCCGTCTTGCGCAGCAGGGCCGGCTCGTCGAAGCCCGTCTCGGCGCGCAGCCGCAACAGTTCGGCGGCCACCTGGTCGGCGAGCCAGCGGGCGAAGCCGGCGTCGGTGGCCGGCGGCGACAGCGTCACGTTCATCAGTAGGCCCCCGAGGAGCGCAGCACGGCGCTCACCGTGCGCAACAGAATGGCCAGGTCCATCGTCAGCGTCCAGTTCTCCACGTAGCGCAGGTCAAGGCGCACCGCCTCTTCCCACGGCAGGTCGGAGCGGCCGCTGACCTGCCACAGTCCAGTCATACCCGGCTTGACGGCCAGGCGTCGCCGCAGGTCGTCAGGATAAGCCGCCACTTCGCTGGGCAGCGGGGGCCGCGGCCCGACCAACGACATCTGGCCCAGCAGCACGTTGAACAGTTGCGGCAGCTCGTCGAGGGAGTACCGGCGCAACCAGCGGCCCACCCTGGTCACGCGTGGATCGTCGCGCATCTTGAACAGCACCCCGTCGGAGTCGTTACAGGAGCGCAGCTCCGCCAGGTACGCGTCGGCATCGCGCGACATGGTGCGGAACTTGAGCATGGGGAACTCGCGGCCCGCCTTGCCGACCCGCACCTGGCGGAAGATGACCGGACCCGGCGAGCCCACCTTGACGGCCACCGCGACAAGCGCGAGCAGCGGGGCGAACAGGCAGATCAGCACGGCCGCCCCGACCCGGTCGAAGATGGCCTTCACCACCCGGCCCGCGCCGGCGAGGCGCGGGTGGTCGACGTGCAGCAGCGGCAGGCCGTCGACGGGGCGGATCGTGGTGCGCTCCCCCGCCACGTCGATGAGCGCGCTGGCCAGGATCAGGTCGACGTCGTCGTCCTCCAGCCGCCACGCCAGCCGGCGCAGGGCCCGCCCGTCCAGCTCCGGGCAGGACAGCACGATGACCGTGTCGGCGGCGGTCGCCTCGACGGCCTCGTGGATGTCGTCGAACGTACCCACGACCGGCAGCTCCACGGCCTCCAGGCCGCCGCGTACGCCGGGCGGCAGGCAGCCGCCGACCACGTCGAGGCCGTGATAGCGCTCCCGGCGCAGCTGGCGCGTCAGGTCGGCGACGGCCTGCGGGTGCCCGACCGCGACGACCCGGCGCAGGAACTCGCCGTTGGCGCGGGCACGGTGCAGCAAGCGCCGCACGGCGAACCGCGAGGCGATGCTGGCGACGGTCGCCGCCGGCAACGCGACGATCAGGTACCCCCGGGACAGGCGCACGTCCAGCGCGTACGAGATGAGGGCGACGGCCGCGGTCAGCGCCAGGCCCGCGCGCAGGACCCGCTGGTACTCCTCGGTGCCCACGAACAGGAAGCGCCGCTCGTAGGCCCGGTTGGCGGCCAGCGCGCCGATGAACGCGAGCGGCAGGACCGCGGACAGCCAGAGGTAGACGCGGTTGTAGTCGGTGACCTCGGCGCCGAACCGCGCGTGGAAGGCGATCAGCCCGGCGCACAGGCCCACCGCCAGGTCGGCGACCCGCAACCGCCGCGCGTAGCGGGTCTCCCACCGCTTCGCCCGGCCCGGCCCGCGCGGTCGGGTCCTGGGGCGGTCGATCGCCGCGTAACCGTCACCGTCCCCAGGCGGGTACGCGCGGGGAGCGGGCGTACGAGGGCCGACCGAAGGAATGGGGCTGCGCCGGCCCTGCCCCACGACGCCCCCTTGCGATCAAGATATCGGCACGACAAAAGCCGACAAGATATGACGAAGGGTGTAACGGACGACGATGACTCGGGTTACCGCTCACTGGCGTGGTAGGCGTTCTGGGTCCACTCCAGCCCGCGCGTGATCAACGACTCGGCCGCGTCGGCGGCGCGGTCGACGAGGAAGTCCAGCTCCTTGCGCTCGACCGAGGAAAAGTCCGACAAAACGTAGTCGGCCGGATCCTGCCGGCCGGGCGGCCGACCGATGCCGAACCGTACCCGCAGGTAGTCCTTAGTGGACAGGGACTTGCTCATGGACCGCAACCCGTTGTGCCCGCCCTCGCCGCCGCCGAGCTTGCACCGCAGCTGGCCGTAGGCGATGTCGAGCTCGTCGTGCACAGCGATGATTTGGGCGGGCGGCACCTTGTAGAACTGGGCCAGCGACGCCACGGGCCCGCCCGACAGGTTCATGTACGTCAGCGGCTTGGCGAGCACCAGGCGGGGCGCGTCGAGGCCCACGCCGAGGCGCCCCTCGGCCACCTCGGCGACCGCGCGGCGGTGCCGGCCGAACCGGGCGCCCAGCCGCGACGCCAGCAGGTCCGCCACCATGAAGCCCACGTTGTGGCGGTTGTGCTGGTACTCGCGGCCCGGGTTGCCCAGCCCCACCACGAGCCACTGCGCGCCTTCGCTCATCTGGTTGCCGCCCGTTTCTCGTCTCGGTCACGAAACAACGCGTCCCCGGTGCGCCACGAGGGCACCGGGGACGCGGCCGTACTGGTTGGGGTCGGCTCAGGCCTCGACGGCCTGGGCCTGCGCTTCGGCGGTCTCGCCCTCGGCGGTCTCCGTGGCCTCGGCGGCCTCGGTGGCCTCCGGCGCGGCCTCGCCGGCGCCCTCGCCCTCAAGCTGCTCGGCGGTCGGCGCGACGCTGATCACGGCGAGGATCGTCTCGGCGTCACCCGCGAGGGACACGCCGGACGGCAGCTTCACGTCACCGGCGGTCACGTGCGACCCGGCCTCAAGGCCCTCGATGGAGACGTCGAGGTGCTCGGGCAGGTGCAGCGCCTCGGCGTTGATCGACAGGGTGTCGTGCTCGACCACGACCAGGGTGCCCTTGGCGGCCTCCCCGGTCAGCTGCACCGGAACGTCGACGGTGACCTTCTCGCCGCGCTGCACGATGATGAGGTCGACGTGCTCGAACGTGTCCTTGATCGGGTCGCGCTGGATGGCCTTCGCCAGCGCCAGCACCGGACCACCGTCGGTCAGGTCGACGCTGAACACCTGGTTCATGCCACCGTGCCGGATGGCGGCCGCGAACTCCCGGGCCGGCAGGGCGATGTGCCTGGGTGCCGAGCCGTGGCCGTACAGCACGGCGGGCACCAGGCCGGCGCGGCGGGTACGACGGGCACCACCCTTGCCGAACTCGGTGCGGGGCTCGGCGCTGATCTTTACCTCGGACACGGACTACTCCCTGATCGCTGCGGTGTCGTTCTGAGTGCCTGCGCGACGTGATGCCGGCAGATGGCGTGCGGTGCGGCGGGCGGGGGCGCATGGGGCACAGGCCCGGAGCACCGCGTCGATCACGGTGCCCGAACTCGGCTCAACTCCACCGATGGGCGCCCTCGCCGTGGCAACCCAACCAGCTTACCGGACCCCGATAACGCCCTTGACACCGTCCCCACTCGCCCGCGTTATCCACAGATCGTGACGGCACGATGGCGCCGAGCTGATCCGCACCCAACCATGTCCGTCATGACCCGTCAGATTCCTCACCCCAGCAGGTCCGTCACGACCCGCGATCCGCGCCCCGGCAGGTCCGCAATGATCCGCAATCCGCACCTCAGCAGGGCCGTCACGACCCGCAATCCGCACCCGGCAGGGCCGTCATGACCCGTCAGATTCCTGCCGTCGTTCGCGGCTCCACCGCCCTGGCCACCGGCGCGCTCACCCGTTCCGCGCTGCGCAGCCGCAGCTGGCAACGGGTGGTGCGTGGCGTCTACACGCCCGCCGCGACGCAGCTCACCCACGAATTGCGCTGCCGCGCGGTCGGCGCGTTCCTGCTGCCCGCCAACGGCGCCATCGCCGGCCGGTCCGCCGCGACACTCCTCGGCGTCGGCCTCAGTAACGTCTGGGACCCAGTGGAGATCATCGTTCCCGCCGCCGCCCGCCCCCGGCTCCGGGACGTCGCCGCGCACTCCGGCCCGCTAGACCCGGCCGACGTACGCACCATCGGTGACGTGCCGGTCACCACCGCCGTTCGGACCTCCTGGGACCTGGCTCGCTGGCTGCCCACCACCGAGGCCGTCGTCCTCATCGACCGCCTGCTGCACCGCGACCTTGTCACTCCCGCGGAGCTCGCCGAGTATGCGGCCGACCGGGCGGGAAGGCACGGCATCCGCCGGTTCGAGCAGGTGATCCCGCTCGTCGACGGCCGCGCCGAGTCACCGCAGGAGAGCCGCCTTAGGGTTGCCCTGCGCCTGGCCGGCCTGCCGGCCCCGGATGTGCAACGCGCCGTCTACGACTCCGACGGTTTTATCGGGCGCGTCGACCTGGCCTACCCCGAGTTGCGCATCGCCATCGAGTACGACGGCCAGTGGCACAGTGACGCCAACCAGCTGCACCGCGACCGTCAGCGGCTCAACCGCCTCCAGGCGGCCGGCTGGCTCGTCCTGCATGTGACCTCCGCCCGTCTCCGCGACGACCTCGACGGACTCATCCGCGAGATCACCCAGGCGATCAGCTCCCGCCGTCGCGCGCGGCGCCCGTAACCGCCCGCCCTGTTGCGAGCCGACGAGGCCTCCCGTACGCCATGCGCGCGGGGGCAGGTGGCGCCACCTCGCCTCACCCAATGCGCACAAAGGGCGGCAGGGCGGCGCCGCCCTTCACCCAATGCGCACAAAAGGCGGCAGGGCGGCACCCCCGCCTCACCCAATGCGCACAAAGGGCGGCAGGGCGGCACCCCCGCCTCACCCAATGCGCACAAAAGGCGACGAGGGCGGCGGCTGCTTCGCCCAATGCGCACAAAAGGCGGCAGGACGGCACCCCCGCCTCACCCAATGTGCGCAAAGGGCGGCGGGGCGGCGCCTCACCTCACCCAATGCGCACAAAAGGCGGCGAGGGCGGCGGCTTGCTTCACCCAATGCGCACAAAGGGCGGCGGGGGCAGCAGCCCGCTCACCCAATGTGCGCAAAAGGCGGCCGGGGTGGCTTCCCGCCTCACCCAATGTGCGCAAAAAGCGAGCGAGGCGGCGGCACCTTGCCATATGTGCACAAAGGGCGGGCCGGCCGGCATCCACCTCCACCCAATGCTCACAAAAGGTGGCCAGGGTGGCACCTTGCCCC
>JAEZGP010000697.1 GCA_023437285.1 Actinomycetes bacterium
CCCGGTCCGCTTGTTGCTTGCATGGTCACGCTGACCTCCATCAGCTGGGTGCTTTAACGGCTCGCACGGCAGCCTTGTCGAACCCGTTGACCCCGGCGATCAACGACCCGTCGTAGATCGCGCTCACCTCGACCGGCTTCTTCAGCTGCCCGTTGTCGGTGAGGTACTTGACGATGTACTCCATCTGGTCGGGCCGGATCGAGCCGTACTCGCCGTTGTCCGCTGCCTTGATCGCCAGGAGTCGGGCCTTGATCTGCGCGACGCCGGAGGCGATCACCGTGGCGTCGTCACCGGAGGGCTTGGTCTCCGGGAACTTCTTGTAGTGCTGCTTGACGGCTTCCTCGGGGTTCGCCTGCATCCACTCGGTGGCCTTGGCGACGCCCCTGGCCCACGCCTGAAGCGCGTCCTTCTTGTTGGCCATGTTCGACTTGGTGGTAGCCGCGACGACCCCGATGACGAGCTTGTCGTTGATCGCGCTGTCGAGCACCTTCAACTGGGTACCGGCCTGCTGGAAGCCGACGACCGAGGTGTCGGTGTCGCTGACCGCGTCAACCTGACGGCTCTTGACGGCGTTGGCCGCCTGGGCACCCGTGCCGATCGCGACGAACTTGATGCTGTTCGGGTCGACGCCGGCCTCGGCCGCACCGGCCTTGGTGAACGTCACCGCGCCACTGGCCAGGTTCGGCACGCCCACTGTCTTGCCAGCCAGGTCCGCGAGGCTGTTGATCGGGCTGTCGGCGAGGACGGCGGTGGTGACGATGCCGCGCTGGCTCAGCGAGTACGGGATCACGAACGGCTGACCCTCGGAGATCGGCGGGATGACCGCCTCTCCGGAGACGACGGCGACGTCGATCTGGCCGCCGACCATCGCCGACAGGGCCACGGCGGTGCCCTCGACCCGGGTGATCTCGACCTTCAGCTTGTCCTCGCCCCAGAAGCCGAGCACCTCCGGCAACGAGGTGTACATGGCGGCGCCAGGCGACAGCACAGCACCGGCGAAACCGAGCCGTAGCGTCATCTCGCCGCCGCCGGAGGCAGCGGGCTCGTCATCGCCACACGCGGTGAGGGGAACAAGCGCGAGCGCGGCCACCATCGCCAACGCCGTGCGCCTTTTCAACGTCGAAACCACCGAGTTCCTCCAAAGAATTAATCCTGGGAATGCAGATACGAGGCCGCAGGAAACATGCGCGTAATCATCGTCATGGCCTTGGAGGGCGATGGTCAACGTCCTATTCGAACTACCGCATACCTAGTTCGTCTAGACCCATAGCGCGGAAGTATCGGTCACATTCAAAAGCCCGATGTGTCAACTGGCGAGGCGTAACTGACGACGTGCGGCAGCGGCGCGGGCGTCGCGGATCCGCGCGTCGACGGCGGCGCCGGCGGCGACCAGACCGAGCCCGCGGTCCTGCTGCTCCTGCAGCGCACTGACCCAGCGCTTCGCGTCGGCGCGGATCACCTCGACGAGTGCGTTCACGCCGGGTGTCTGGTCACCGGGGCGACGCAGCAGTCGCAGCCGGCGTACCTGCGCGGGCGCGATTTCCTGGACGACGGCACCGCGCGCCTGGGCCTCGATGGCCAGGCGCAGCGTCAGGAACGTCGAGCCGACCCCGGCCAGCACGAGCGGGATAGTGGAAGAGGTACGGGCGACGTCGACGACGACCGCGGGGGCGACACCTCGATCCGCCATCGCCCGCTCGACGTCGGTCCAGGCCTGGCCCCGGCGGTCGCCGACGACCATGGGCACACCGGCGAGGCGCTCCAGCGGCACCGGTCCGTCCGAGCAGGGCGTACCGGGCGGAGACACGAGCACCACGTGCTGTTCGCTGACCAACTGCTGCTCCACCTCGTCGCAAACGATCAGGCCGGCGGTGAGCCCCAGGTCGCAGTCGCCGGACCGGACGAGTTCGGCCACGCCGTCGTCGCTCTCGCTCTCCTCGACCCGGACGACCGTGTCGGGGTACTGACGGCGGAAACGGCCGAGCCATGGGGCAAGCGGGTCGGCGACGAGTCCCGCCCACGCGGCTACGGAGATCTGACCCGCGTGCAGTTCGCGTACCCGCAGCACGGCGGCCTGCGCCCGCTCGACAGAACGGACGACCTGGCGGGCCGGGGCGACGAGGGCCTGCCCAGCGGGGGAAAGCACCAGGCCACGGCCGACCCGCAGGAACAGTTCGGTGCGCAACTGCCGTTCGAGACCGCGGATCGCCTGGGACAGCGACGGCTGGGACAGGTGCAGGGCCTTCGCGGCGCGGGTCACCCCACCGTGGTCATGAACGGCCAGGAAGTACTCGAGCTGACGAACCTCGATGTTTGTCATCCCGCACCTCACGCATCATCGCAGGGGTTGATGCGAGGCAGTGTTCCAGAACCGAATCTGGTTTTCAATGGTCGGCCGGTGGCGACCTACGGTCCGTCTTGCCTGGTCAGAAGAGTGGTGGCGACCGATGTTACAGAGAGACAGAATCGGTTCTGCTAGTTGCGGACGCCGCCGGCAGGTCCAGCAGGCGACAGGCGAGAGCGATCTCGAACCGAGCCTCGTCCGCCGAGAGCAGACCGGCGATCCAGTTGCGAGTGGCCGACCCGAAGCAGCCGGCCACGACGCGCAGCACCATCCACGCCTCGTAACCCGGGGTGTCGCCGCCATAGGCGATCACCGAGAGCAACCGCAGATGCATCTGCTGGACCTCGTCGTGGGTTTCCCGGTAATCCGGGTTCGTCCCGGTCAGCACCCGCGCCAACGCGGAGGTGACGTGCGGCTGACGCTGCTGCGCGGCGAACTCACGCAGCAGGTACGAGCTGACCCGGTCGCCTGGCGTCGAGCCCGCCACATCGATGGCGGACTCCTGCACCCGGGCGAGTGCCCGCTCGAACCGACCCCGCGCTATCGCCAGCAGGAGATGGTCCTTGGACGGAAAGTAGCGGTAGACCGTCGCCAGGGACACCCGCGCGGCCTCGGCGACCCGCTTCATCTGCAGCGAGTCCTCCCCGCCAGCGGTCAGCATCGCCGAGGCGCTGGCCAGCACGCGACTGCGCCGGTCGCGCTGGGACGGCGTGCGCGGCTGCGCCGGGGCCGCCACCACGCGCGACGCGGCGATCTTCCGTACGGAGCCCTCTGCCTTCACGTGGGACATGGTGGCGACGGAACGTCCCGGCGTCCACTCTGCCGCACCGGACTTGTCCGTCATCGGCCTTCGAACCGGGCGGGACGGCGTTCGAGGAACGCCGATATCCCCTCCTGCGCGTCCGCCGAGAGCCGGTTGATCGACTGGGCCATGGTCTCCGCGGCGAGGGACGCCTCGACACTGTGTGTGAACGAGTCACGCAGAAGTTGCTTGGTGAGCCGGGTCGCGATCGGCGGGCCCGCCGCCAGGCGTGCGGCGAGCGCCGCCACGTGGCCGGGCAGGTCCTCCGGCTCCACAATGTCCTCCAGCAGGCCCAGTTCGTCGGCGCGGGCGGCGTCGAAGATCTCCGGCAGCAGACACAGCCGCGTGGCCAGGCGATGCCCGACCAGCCGGGGCAGCAGCCACGACGTCGCGAAGTCCGGCGACAGCCCACGGGCCAGGAACATGGTGCCGAACCGGGCCCGCGTGCTGGCGACCACGAAGTCGCAGGCCAGCGCCAATCCGAAGCCGGCGCCCACCGCGAGCCCGTCGACCTGCGCGATCGTGGGCTGCGGTAGCGACACCAGGCTCTGGCAGGTGCGGGCGACCGCCGCGAGCTGAGCGTGCGGATGTGGAGCCCGGTCGCTGCCCTCGAGGTCGCCCCCGCTGCAGAAAGCTCCGGCGGTGCCCGTCACCACCACCGTCCGGGCGTCGCTCGCCGCCGCCTCGGTCAGTGCGGCGCCGAGTTCCTCCCAGGCCGCGTACGTCATCGCGTTGCGCCGGGCCGGCCGGTCGATCGTCACGGTCAGTACCGGGCCTTCGCGGGCCACCCGCACCGCCGGTGCGCTGGTCACGCGGTCACCGTCAGGGACGCGACGAGCGCGCCGCGCTGGGTCTTGCCGGCAGCGTTCTTCGGCAGCGCGTTGACGACCACGACCCGCGCCGGCGTCTTGTACCCGGCCAGTCGCGACCGGCAGAACGCGCGCAGCGCGCCGGGGTCGGGTGCCGCGCCGGCCACGGCGACGATGGCGGCCACGACGATCTGCCCCCACCGTTCGTCGGGCAGCCCGACCACTGCCGCCTCGGCCACCTGCGGGTGCTCTACCAGCACGTTCTCGATCTCGGCCGGGAAGATGTTCTCGCCGCCGCGTACGATCATGTCGTCCTTGCGACCGGCCAGGTAGAGATAGCCCTCCTCATCACGCCACGCCATGTCCCCGCTGCGGATCCAGCCGTCGACCACCTTTTCGGCGGTGAGGTCAGGCCTGCCGACGTACCCGCTCATGACCGTGTCGCTACGAGTGTGGATCTCGCCCACCGTGCCGATGCCGACGTCAGCACCCTCCTCATCGCGCAACCGCAGGTCGACGCCGAACATCGGCCGGCCGATCGAGCCGAGCAGGTGCGGGCGGCCGTCGAACGCGGCCCGGTGGTCGGCGGGTCGCAGGATCGTCTGCCCGCCGCCCTCGGTACCGGCCCCGAACGTGTTGAACAGATCGCAGCCGAACGTGTCGTGCAGCCGGCGGACCAGCTCGGGCGGCATCGCGGCACCGCCGTAGGCGATGCTGCGCAGTTGCGGAACCGGGCCCACGTCCGGGTGGTCGAGCAGCGCGACGACCATGCTCGGCACCAGCAGGCACCGGGTCACGGCGCCGCTGCGCAGGCAGCTCAGCAACGCCGCGGCGTCGAACTGCGGCAGCAGCATCAGCGCCGCCCCCCGGGAGATCGCGTAGTAGAGCCAGCCCATCCCGGAGACGTGGAACAGGGGGGTACCCGCGTACAGGCACTCCCCCGGCTGGAAGCCCTGCTCAAGTACGCCCTTGGCGGTGTTGGCCTTGAGCATCCGCTGGGTCTGCGCGACCACCCGTGGGGTGCCGGTGGTGCCGCTGGTCAGCATCCACAGCAACACGTCGTCGTCCGCCGTCGCCGCGGGCATGCTGGTCGGGCCGTCCGGGGCGTACGCGTCGGTGAACTCCTCGACCGAGGCGATCCCGGGCAGCGGCTGGTCCAGGGTCAGCACGAGCCGCAGGCCCGGCACGGCGGCCCGCAGTCCGTCGAGCAGGTGTGCGTAACGCGACTCCAGCACCAGTACCGCCGGGTCGGCCAGCGCCGTCAACGCGGCCAACTCCGGGCCAGCGAGCCGGAAGTTCAGCGGCACGCCGACCGTGCCCAGCTTGAGCGAGGCGAACAGCGTCACCGCGTAGCCGACGCAGTCGGTGCCCAGGATCGCGATCCGCTCGCCCGCGGCGACGCCGGCCGTGCGCAGCGCGGTCGCCAGCCGCGACGCCCGGGCTTCCAGGTCGGCGAACGTCAGCGCGACCCCGTCAGGGGTCCGCAGCGCCGGTGCGTCCGGATAGGCGTGCGCGCCCATAGTGGGCCAGTCACCCGGTCCGACTGACGCCAACGGTTTCACTCGCTCACTCCCGTCGAAATGCGTTCGCTATTTTCTCCGCGCAACTGTCACCGCCGACGTTAGCCCGCGCGTAATGCGTGTCAAGACGACGGCACAAAACCATTCGATAGGCATCCCCTATCCATTCCGTCTATACGCGTATTGGACTTCGCCGCGATTTGCCGTAATCGTCAATGACGTCGATGGCGCAATGGCGGCAGGAGAACTCAACGTGAATCTGGACAAGGCCACTGTCGTGGTGACCGGTGGGGCTTCGGGACTCGGCCTGGCCACGGCTCGCCGGCTCGTCGCCGGGGGCGCGACCGTGGTGATGGTCGACCTGCCCACCGCGGCCGAGGCCGGCACCGCCGAGGCGAAGGCCCTCGGCCCTGCCGCGGCGTTCGTCGCTGCCGACATCACCTCCACCGAGGAGATGTCCGCAGCCGTGGACGTCGCACGGGAGCGCGGCCCGGTCCGAGGGCTGGTGCACTGCGCCGGCCGGGGCAGCGACCGCATGCGCATGCTGGACAAGGACGGCACCCCCTCGCCCATCGAGGGCTTCGCCGAGGTGGTACGGGTCAATCTCGTCGGTACGTACAACGTGCTGCGTCTGGTCGCCGCGGCGATAGCCGAGTCGGAGCCTGTCAACGGCGAGCGGGGCGCGTGCGTGCTCACCGCCTCGGTTGCCGCGTTCGACGGGCAGATCGGTCAGGCGTCCTACACCGCCGCGAAGGCCGGGGTGCACGGGATAACGCTTGTCACGGCGCGCGACCTCGCGAGCCGGCTGATCCGGGTCAACACGATCGCCCCCGGGGTGTTCGACACCCCGATGCTCGGGCGGCTGCGCGACGACCTGCGCGCCGGGCTCGCCGCGAGCGTGCCGAACCCGAAGCGGCTCGGCACGCCGGACGAGTACGCCGCCCTCGCGGAGCACATGCTGACCAACAGCTACCTCAACGGGGAGACGATCCGCCTCGACGGGGCGATCCGGATGGCGCCACGCTGATGGCCGCCGTCCCCCAAGCGCTCGCCGACGGGCCAGCCGTCCTGCTCGACCGCCACGGCCACGTGGCGGTCGTCACGGTCAACCGGCCGCACCGGCGCAACGCGATCAACCGAAGCACCGCGGAGACGCTGGCCGAGACGTTCATCTCCCTCGACGCCGACGAGACCGTCCGGGCCATCGTGCTCACCGGCTCCGGAGGCACGTTCAGCGCCGGCATGGACCTTCGCGACTTCCCCGTCCAGGGTCGCCCGAGCGTGCCCGGCCGCGGGTTCGCCGGGTTCGTACAGGCGCTGCCGCGTACGCCGCTCGTCGCCGCCGTCGAGGGGTGGGCGCTGGGCGGCGGGTTCGAGATGGTCCTCGCCTGCGACCTGACCGTGGCCGCCGAGGACGCCCGATTCGGGCTGCCGGAGGTCACCCGCGGGCTTGCCCCCCGGGGCGGTGGCGCGTTCCGGCTGCCCCGCCGGCTCCCCTACGCCCTCGCGATGGAGCTCGTGCTCACCGGCGAGCCGATCGACGCGCGGCGCGCGGCCGGATGCGGACTGATCAACCAGCTCACGCCGCCCGGTGGGGCGCTCGACGGGGCGCTGCGGCTCGCGCAGACGGTCGCCTCGAACGCGCCGCTGGCGGTCTCCGCCAGCCTGCAGGTCGTACGGCGCAGCCCGGATTGGCCCGACGACGAGGCGTTCACCCGGCAGGACGAGTGGTTCGACCCCGTGTTCGCCTCCGTCGACGCCGCCGAGGGCGCCCGGGCGTTCGCCGAACGGCGGGCGCCTGTCTGGACGAGGCGGTGACGATGTCCGACGCGACGTTCGAGGCGCTGGTGGCCCAGATCCACGCGTTCGCCGCCGCCGAAGGCCGGCCGCGCCGCGACCCGGCGGCCGTGGTGGACGAAGCCAGCGCCGGCGACGGCGGGCTAGCGGTGTCATCGGCGTTCCAGCAACGGCTCTTCGACGCCGGGCTCGCGTGGCTCGACGGGCCGGTCGAGCACGGCGGCCGGGGCCTCGACCCGGACACCGCGAACGCGCTGCGCGACGTCCTGTACGGCTACGTGCTGCCCGACCAGGCGTACTTCACGGTCAGCCGGCGAATCGTCGCCCCGACGATCCTGGCGCACGGCACGCCGCAACAGCAGGCCCGCTGGGTACGGGCCCTGTGGCGGGGCGACGCCCTCGCCTGCCAGCTGTTCTCGGAGCCGGAGGCCGGCTCCGACCTCGCCGCGCTGCGCTGCACCGCCGTGCGTGACGGCGACGAATGGGTGATCAACGGCCAGAAGGTCTGGTCGTCATGGGCCCACCTCAGCGACGTCGGCGAGTTGCTCGCCCGGACCGGGCGGCCCGCCGAGCGCCACCGGTCCATCACCGCCTTCCTGGTGGAGATGGACCGACCCGGCATCACCGTCCGGCCGATCCGCCAGATCAACGGTGACAGCCACTTCAACGAGGTCTTCTTCGACGACGTACGGATCCCCGACAGCGCCAGGCTCGGCGCCGTCAACGGCGGCTGGGCCGTGGCGATGTCCACCCTGACCAGCGAACGCACCGCGATGGGCAGCCGGGACAAGACGTACCTGAGCCAGCCGTACCGTCGGCTGCGCGCCCTCGCCGGCGACAGTGACGGTCTCGGCGACGCCGAGCGGGAACTGCTGGCCGAAGCGTGGATCCGCGAACGGCTCGGCGGTGTGACGGCCGACCGAATCGCCACCGCTGGGCTGTCGCCGTCGGTGGGCAAGCTCGCCCTCGTCAACGACCTCGGCTTCTACGGCCGGGCCGCCGCCCGGCTGCTCGGGCCCGACCTGATCGCGGATGGCGGCACGCCTGGCACCGCGATCTGGTCGGACTTCCTCCTCAGCTCACCCGCGCAACGCATTGCCGGCGGTACCGACCAGATCCAGCGAGGCATTGTCGCCGAGAGAGTGCTCGGTCTGCCCCGTGACCGGCGTGCCTGAAGGAAAGGAACCGCATCACCCATGATGACCGGGGAACAGTACCGGCAGAGCCTCCGCGACGGCCGTCAGGTCTACGTCGCGGGCCGGCGGATCGAGGATGTCAACGAGGAGCCGCTGCTGCGGCAGAGCATCGAGATGACCGCGGCGAACTACGACGAGTTCTACCGCCCCGGCGATGACGCGTACGGCCCGCTGTTCTTCATCCCCCGCAGCATCGAGGACCTGCGCTTCCAGGAGGTGGAGCAGCTCAAGTGGGCCAACCCGACCCGTACGACGTCGGTGAGCCTGCTCATGCTGATGACCGCCGCCAGCCGCATCCGGTCACAGCTGCCCGAGTATGCCGACCGGGTGATGGCCTTCTTCGAACACGCCAAGAAGGTGGACCTGCGCTGCGTGCAGACGATCACCGATGCCAAGGGCAACCGGGCGCTCTCACCGATGAAGCAGGACGACCCGGACCTGTACCTCCGAGTAGTGAGCCGCGATTCCGGCGGCGTGGTCATCCGCGGCGCGAAGCTGCACATCACCGGCGCCCCGATCGACCACGAGCTCATCGTGATGCCGACCAAGCGGATGAAGCCCGGCGAGGAGGACTGGTCGGTAGCCTGCGCCGTCCCGGTCAACGCGCCGGGCGTGAAGATCATCGCGACGACGTACGCGCCGAGGCCCGACCTGCCGAAGGACTACTTCCCCTACAGCGGCCGGCGCAACATGGCCGAGGGCTTTGTGATCTTCGACGACGTCTACGTACCCAACGATCGGGTGTTCCTCGACGGTGAGGTCGAGCACTCGGCCACCTTCGCCCACTCGCTGGGACTCTGGGAGCGCATCGGCAGCGTCGCGCACTACGTCGAGATGGCCGACACGCTCGTCGGCATGGCCCAGCTCATCGCCGAGGCCAACGGCCTGCAGCGCATCCCGCACATCCGGCAGAAGATCGCCGAGCTGATCAACTACGCCACGATGATCCGCGCTGGGCTGGAGGCAGCCGTCAGCAACGCCCGGTTCACCCCCGAGGGCTGGGCATCGCCGGATGAGCTGATGACCAACGCGGCCAAGTACTTCGCCGCTCACAACTACGCCACCATGGTGCGCAACCTGCACGACATCGCCGGTGGCAGCGTGCTCACCGCCCCGATGCTTGACGACCTGAACAACCCGGAGACGGGCGAGTTCGTCTCCAAGTACATGCGGACGATGGAGGGCGTCGACGCCGAGCACCGGATGCGCCTGTTCCACGGCATCCGCGACTACACCGCCGACACGTTCGGCGGCTGGCAGAGCGTGACGATCCTGCAGGGCGGCGGCGGCCTGCACGCGCAGCGGCTCATCGTCGAGAAGCACTACGACATGGCACACGCGAAGCAACTGGCCCGCAAGGTCTGCGGGATCGATGAGGCACCTGCCCCGGAGCCGACGCCGGGAGCCGTGTTGTGACCGCGTCGCAAGACGTGGCCGCGGAGTTCGGGGCGACGCGGCGGGACTTCCTCGGCGCCTCCGCCAACCCCGGGGTACCGGCCGAGAGTGTCGAGCACGTCTGGTCACGGCTCTGCGACGAACTGGGCCTGGCGGGGCTGCTCGTTCCGGAGGCACGAGGCGGGCTCGGTCTCGGCGCGACCGAACTCGTCGCGGTGGCGGCGGAACTGGGCCGCGCGGTCGTCGGCGGTCCGTTCGTTCCCGGTGCGGTCGCGGCCGTCGCAGCACTGTCCGTCGTGGATTCGCCACAGGCCGGCGACCTGCTGGACGGCATCGCCGCCGGACGACTCATGCCCGTGCTCATCCAGGCGCCGCTCGCGCCCGTGCGCCGGATAACCGGAGCCGCGGTGTCCACGGCGGATCGCGGGCTGACCCTGACCGGTGAGGTGGGGCCGGTTCTGGCCGCCCCGCCGCCCTGCCCGCTGCTGGTACCCATCGACGTCGGCGGGACCCCGGCGCTGGCCCTCGTCGCGCCGGACGCACCCGGTGTGACGATGACCCCGCTGCCGTCGCTGGACCTCAGCCGGCCGGCCTGGCGGGCCGGGTTCCACCACAGCCCGGCGACCCTGATCGCCGAAGGTGACCTGGCCGCCGAGGCAATCCGCCGGGCCGAGGTCGCCACCTGGATCGCGCTGGGCGCCGAGTGTCTCGGTGTCGCCGGACACGCCCTGGAGCTCACCGTCGACCACGTCAAGACGCGCCACCAGTTCGGCCGGCCGATCGGCGCGTTCCAGGCCGTACAGCACCAGCTCGCCGACCTCACGGTGACGCTCGAGGTGGCGCGGTCGGCCGCCGAGTACGTCACGCGGTGCGCCGGGGACGAGCGAAGCGCGCACACGCTTGCCGTCAAGGCCTCCGAGGCCGCGGTGACGATCACGACCGAGGCCATTCAGCTGCACGGCGGAATCGGCTTCACCTGGGAGTACCCCGCACATGTCCTGCTGCGCCGGGCGCACAGCGCCGCGGTGCTCGCCGGGACTCCGGACCAGCACCGGCGCGCACTGTTCGCACTGGTAGACGAAAGGTGAACGATGAGTACTGACGACCGGTCCCGGGTGCGGTTCATCGCACCCGCCGCCGTCATGGGCGGTGGCTTCTCCACGAAATCGTTCCGCGCCGCGCTGCAGACCAAACCCGACTTCATCGCCTGTGACGCTGGCAGCACCGACTGGGGTCCGTACTACCTGGGCGCCGCCACCACCTGGGCCGGTTACCGGCAGACCCGCCGGGACCTGGAACGGATGGTGCTCGGCGCGCTCGAGGTCGGGGTACCGCTGCTCATCGGCTCGGCCGGGTTCACCGGCAGCGACGCCGGGCTGACCTGGTTTCGCGGCATCGTCGAGGACATCCTCGCCACGCACGGGCACACCGCCCGCATCGCTACGATCCGTACCGAGCAGCCGAAGAGCTGGGTTCTCGACAAGGTCCGCAGCGGTCAGACATGGGGCCTCGACGGCCGTCCCGAACTGACCGAGGCCGACGTCGAGCGGGCGGCCAGGATCGTCGCGATGATGGGCCCGGAGCCCTACGCGGAGGCGCTTGACGCCGGTGCGCAGATCGTACTGGCCGGCCGGTCGTCGGACGCCGCGATCTACGCCGCCGTACCGCTGCTGCGCGGCATCGCCCCCGGCCCGGCCTGGCACATGGGCAAGACGGTCGAGTGCGGATATGCCATTGAGGAACCGATCGGAGCCGGCGAGTGCATCGTCGGCGAAGTCGACGACGAGGGCTTCACCGTCCGCCCGGTCGGCGGCCGGTCCCGCTGCACCGTACGGTCGGTCGCCGCGCAGATGCTGTACGAGAACGCGACGCCGTATCTCCTGCGCGAACCGCCGGGGACGCTGGACACCTCGAACGCCCGGTACATCCAGCTCGACGAGCACAGCGTCCGCGTGGAAGGGGCGACGTTCAGGCCCGAGCCGTACAGCGTGCGCCTGGAGGGCGTCGAACAGCTCGGGTACCGCAGCATGTGCCTGTTCGGGGTACGCGACCCTGCCGTGGTGGCCAACGTCGTCGACTACACCGCGGCCATCACCGACCTCGTGCACCGCACCGCGCAGGACCGCTACGGGCTGGACCGCTCGGCGTACACGTTCGGGTTCCGCCGCTACGGTTACGACGCCGTCCTCGGCGAGGCCGAGCCCAACGCCGCCAACGGATACGCCGGCTGCTACGAGATCGGGCTCGTCGCCGAGGCGGTCGCGGCCGATCAGGAACTCGCTCACGAGATCGTCTCCGGGGCCATGCCGTTCTTCATGCACGGCGTACGGGTACCCGGCGTCGCCAACTCCGCCAACGGCGCGCTCGCCTATGCCCCGTCGGTGGTTGACGTCGGCCCGGTGTTCAACTGGAGCGTCTGGCACGCCGCCGCGCTCGACCACCCGATGGAACCGTTCACCCTCGAGGTTGCCGAATACGGCGCCGTGAAGGAGCTGGTCTAGATCATGAGCGACATCCGCTCCGACTGCAGCACGTTCCGGACCCGCAACGCCGGCGCATTCCTCGTCTCCGCGGACATGGTGTTCAACACCGAGGAGGCGTACCTGAGGTGGCGCGACTCCGGGGTCATCACCGTCGAGGCCGTCGCCGAACTGTTGCGCGTCTCGCCGGCGGACGTCCAGATCATCGACTACCCGGCGGCCAACGCCATCAAGGTGACGATGCCCCGCCGGACGGTAGCCGGCGGCCCGGACGACACCGACCTGGACAGCGCGGCGCAGTTCGTCCCCCTGCTGTCGCTGCGACTGCCGTGAGCCCCGGGCCGCTCACCGGAACCCGGGTTGTGCTGCTCGCCGGCGCGGGCCCGGCCCCGTTCGCCGGGATGCTCCTGCGCGACCTCGGCGCCGAGATCGTCCGGGTGGACCGGCCGGGCAGCGACACCGGTGTTTCAGGGCTGCCGTTGCGGCTCGATACCCGGTCGCGGGGCGTGCGTTCGGTTACCGCCGACCTGAAGTCCGACGAGGGCCGGGATGTGGTACACCGCCTGGTGGCCAACGCCGATGTGTTCGTTGACCCCTACCGCCCGGGAGTCGTGGAACGGCTCGGGTTCGGCCCGGCGGCACTGTGCGCACGGCACCCGTCGCTCATCTACGTGCACATGACCGGCTGGGGTCATGACGGGGCCTGGGCTCAGCGGGCCGGGCACGACATCAACTATCTCGCGGTCGCCGGTGCGCTGTACCCGACCGGCTCCGCCGACCGCCCGCCGCTGCCGCCGCTGAACATGCTGGCCGACTATGGCGGCGGCGGCACCTACCTGGTGATGGGGGTGCTCGCGGCGCTGCTGGAACGCACCCGCACCGGCCGGGGCGCCGTGCTGGACATCGCGATGACCGACGCGGTCGCCTCGCTGACCACCCTGCTGCACGACATGCGCGCGGCCGGGCTGTGGTCGGACGAGCGGGAATCCAACATTTTCGACGGCGGAGCGCCGTTCTACCGGACGTACCGCACGGCCGACGGCGGGTTCATGGCCGTCGGCGCGATTGAACCGGCGTTCCACACAGCGTTGCTGACCACGCTGGGCATCGACCCGGCGGACTGGCCGCAGCACGATCGCGAGCGGTGGCCCGCCCAGCGGGAGACGCTGGCCCGGATCTTCGCATCCCGCAGCC
>JAEZGP010000015.1 GCA_023437285.1 Actinomycetes bacterium
GGCCTTCCGCGTCTGCTCAGGCGGCCGTCGCGTCCTTGGCCCGGGCCGCCAGCGCGCGCACGACGCCGTCCTTGCCCTCGGCGACGAGGCGCCGCAGCGGCGCCGGGTTCCCGTCGATGGCCAGCCACGCGTCGGTTGCCGCGACCGTGGCCTCGCTGACCTGCAGCGACGGGTACCCGTACACCACGAACTCCTGGGCGGGCTCGCTGTCGCGGGTTGCCCAGATGTCGGCGACCGCCTCGAAGAACTTCGACACGTACGGTGCGGTGAGTGCCCGCTGGGCGGGATGCTGGAAGCCGACGAGCAGCGAACGCTGCAACCAGTTCGGCAACTGCTCGGCGGCGGTGAGCTGACGCCACACCTCCGCCTTGGCCGCCTCGGTGGGGATGAGGGCGCGGGCCGTGGCGGCCTCCCGCTCGCCACTGGCGGTGCGGTCCCGGTCGAGCTCGGCCTCGATCTCGGCCGCGCTCGCCGCGCCGTTGGCGACCAGCGCGCACAGCAACGACCAGCGCAGCTCGGTGTCGATCTTGAGTCCGTCCGGCACGCCGGTGCCGTCCAGCCAGCCGCGCACCATCGCCAGGTCGGCCTCGTCGCGGGCCGCGCCGGCGAACGCGCGGGCCCAGGTGAGCTGGAACCCGCTGCCTGGCTCGGCGGCGAGCATGGCGTCCCTCGCGGTGTCGGCGAGCAGCTTGCGGCCGACCGGCTCCCACTCCTGCACCACGTACGAGCTCAGCGCGAGCTGCGCCTGGCGCACGGTGGTGGTGACCAGGTTGATGTCGGTCTCGGCGGGCAGGCCCGCGGCGACCAGGCGCACGTAGTCCCGGCCGGCCAGCTCCGCGTCGCGCACCATGTCCCAGGCGGCGGCCCAGGACAGGCCCCGGGCGAGCGAGGAGTCGAAGCCCGCGATGTGGCGCACCACCGTCGCCATCGACCGCTCGTCGAGGCGCAGCTTGGCGTACGTCAGGTCGTCGTCGTTGAGCAGCAGCACGTCCGCAGCCCGTACGCCGGCCAGCTGCGGCACGGGCGTCTGCGCGCCGGCCACGTCCAGCTCCAGCCGCTCGCGGCGGACCAGCCGGTCGCCGTCGAGGTCGTACAGGCCGACGGCCAGGCGGTGGGTACGCAGCGTGGGGTGCCCGGCCGGCGCGGTCTGCTCGATGACCACCGAGGAGTACGTGCCGTCGTCGTTGATTTCCACGCGGGGCCGCAGCGTGTTGACCTGCGAGGTCTCCAGCCACTGCGCCGCGAAGTCGCGCAGCTCGCGGCCCGAGGCCTCCTCCAGCGCCGAGAGCAGGTCGTCGAAGGTCGCGTTGCCCCAGGCGTGGGCCGCGAAGTAGGCGCGCAGGCCGTTCAGGAACGCCTCCTGGCCCACGTACGCGACGAGCTGCTTGATCACCGAGGCGCCCTTGGCGTACGTGATGCCGTCGAAGTTGACCTCGACCGCCTCGACGTCGGTCATCTCGCAGTACACGGGGTGGGTCGACGAGAGCTGGTCCTGCCGGTACCCCCAGTTCTTGCGCAGTGACTGGAACGTCGTCCACGCGTCGGTGAACCGGGTCGCCTCCGTGTTGCACCAGTGCGAGGCCCACTCGGCGAACGACTCGTTGAGCCACAGGTCGTCCCACCAGCGCATGGTCACCAGGTCGCCGAACCACATGTGCGCCATCTCGTGCAGGATCGTGTTGGCGCGCTGCTCGTACTCGAAGTCGGTGACCGCCGAGCGGAAGATGTAGTACTCCTCGCCGTGCACGACGCAGCCGAAGTTCTCCATGGCGCCGGCGTTGAACTCGGTGACGAACACCTGGTCGTACTTGGGCAGCGGGTAGCGCACGCCGAACTGGGCGTGGAAGAAGTCGAAGCCCTGCTTGGTGACGAGGAAGATGTCGTCGGCGTCGAGGTACTGCTTCATGGTGGCGCGGACGAAGATGCCCAGGTCGATGCCGTCGTGGGTCTCGCGGACCTCGTGGTACGGCCCGGCGCACACCGCGGTGACGTAGGTGCTCATCTTCGCCGACTCGGCGAAGTGCACGATCTTGGCGCCCTCGACGTCGGCGGGCTCCTCGCTCGCCACGGGCGAGTTGGAGATCACCTTCCAGTGCGCGGGGACGATCGTGTGCCAGGTGTAGACCGACTTGAGGTCCGGCTGGTCGAAGCACGCGTACGCGCGCTGGGCGTCGGCCGTCTCGAACTGGCTGTAGAGGTAGACCTCCTTGTCGACCGGGTCGACGCTGCGGTGCATGCCCTGGCCCGAATTCGAGTACGGGAAGTCGGCGTCCACGACGAGGGTGTTCGTCGCGGCCAGCCCGGGCAGGGTCAGGCCCTTCTCGGCCGTCCAGCCGCTGACGTCCAGCTCGACGCCGTTGAGGGTGGCGGAGCGCAGCCGCTCGGCGGCCGCCTCGATGAACGTCGTGGCGCCCGGTTCAGCGCAGGTGAAGGCGATCGTGGTCGTCGATCGGAACGTGCCCTCACCCGGCCCGCCGGTGCCGTCGGTCAGGTCGAGGGTGATGTCGTACGAGGTCACGTCCAGCAGGCGGGCGCGTTCCCCCGCCTCGGCCTGAGTGAGGTTGCGCGTTCCTGCCACCTGTGGGTCCGTCCTTCCGCGTTTGCCGTTGTCGGCGTAGACGCTACGGCGGAAGTCTGCCACGTGTCTCGCCGTTTGCTCCGGGTGGCGGAATTCACCGCCGGCGGGCGTCGGAATAGATCGGTACGACACGCGGTCGGTACTGGTAAGGAGATTGTCGGCCCTGTCACCGGGAGTAGCCGTGAGTGCTCGCACGACCGTCACGATGTACTTTGACCCGTCCTGCCCCTGGGCGTGGATCACGTCGCGCTGGCTCCACGAGGTCGAACGGGTGCGGCCCGTTGACCTCCAGTTCCGCGTGATGAGCCTCGGCGTGCTCAACGAGGACAAGGACCTCCCCGCGAAGTACCGCGAGCTGATCAAGGGCACCTGGGGGCCGGTCCGGGTGGCCATCGCCGCCGAGCAGAAGTACGGCCCGGACGTGCTCGGGCGCTTCTACACAGAGTTGGGTACGCGCCTGCACGTGCAGCGGGCCGGCGGTGGGCCGGAGGTGCTCGCCGCGGCGTTGCGGGCCGCGGGCCTCGACGAGGGCCTGGCGGCCGCGGCCGACTCCACCGACTACGACGAGGCGCTGCGGGCCAGCCACGCGGCCGGCATGCGTCCGGTGGGCGACGAGGTCGGCACGCCGGTCATCCACGTGCCCGGCGCCGACGGGCGGACGATCGCCTTCTTCGGCCCGGTGGTGACCCCGGCGCCGAAGGGGGAGGCGGCCGGCCGGCTCTGGGACGGCGTGCTGCTGGTGGCCGGTACGGACGGCTTTTTCGAAATGAAGCGCACCCGCGATCGGGAGCCCACGTTCGTGTAGGGCGTGTTCCGTACATAACCTCATATACGGACATAACATGCCGGCGTGCCGATAAAGATCAGCGTCGTCGTGGCCGCGTGCAACGCGGTGCCGGGCCTGATGATCACGCTGCGGTCCCTGGACGCGCAGACGATGCCGCCGGACGAGTTCGAGGTGATCGTCGTCGACGACGGGTCGACCGACGACACCCCGCTCGTCCTGCGCGCCGCCGTCGCGACGCGGCCATGGCTGCGCGTCGAGGAGATCACCTGCTCCGGGTCCGCGGGCCGCCCCCGCAACGTGGGCACGGACGTCGCGCGGGGCGAGTACGTGCTCTACGTCGACCCGTACGACGAACTGTTCCCCGAGGCGCTGACCAGAACCTGGGAGTACGCGGCGGGCAACGGCGCCGACGTGCTGATCGCCAAGGAGGTCGATCCGCACGGGTGGGACACGTTCCGGTTCAACGAGCCGCGCGTATCCGCCCTCGACGAGCACGTGCTGGCCCTGCTCGACGCGCGCAAGCTCTATCGCACCGCGTTCCTGCGTGAGCACGGCATCCGGTTCCCCGAAGGCGCCGCCGCGCTGATCGATCACGGCCTCAACGCCCGGGCGTACGCGCACGCCGAGGTCGTCTCCGTACTGGCCGACCATCCCTGCTACCGCCCGGCGCCGCCCCGCCCCGACCCGGCCGACCCGCGCCTGCTGTGGGACGCGGTACGCCGCGACGTGCGGGCC
>JAEZGP010000191.1 GCA_023437285.1 Actinomycetes bacterium
AAACCCGAGGTACGCGCGCAGCTGAGCGCGCTGACCGACTACCTGACCCGGCGCACCTGCTGATGACCTACCTGGAGTTCCTGCTGCGCTGGCTCGCGCCGCCGCTCGTCCTGGCCGCCGTCGTCGGATGGGCGTCGCGACGGCGGCTCGCCATGCCCCGGCCCGCGTTCGGCGCGCTGGGCGTCTACACGGCCCTGGCCGTCGCGTGGACCACCCCGTGGGACTCGTGGCTCATCGCCAACGACGTGTGGCGCCACGGTGACGTGACCGCGAAGGCGCTGCAGGTACCCGTGGAGGAGTACCTGTTCATGGTCGGGCAGTCGCTGCTCGTCGGCTTCGTCGCCATCGCGGTCCTCGCCCGCCTCGGCCCGGCCACCGTCGGCGGCGGGTCGGCGCGCTGGGTCGGTGGCGGCGGGTCGGGGCGCTGGGTCGGCGGCGTCGGCTGGGCGGCCGCGTCCGTGACCGCCTGGGCGAGCCACCCCCTGTGGCCGCACGGGTTCTACCTGACCGCGATCATCGGCTGGTTCGGTCCGCTCCTGGCCCTCCAATGGGCCCTCGGCGGCGACCGTCTCGTCGCCCACGCCCGCGCCAGGTGGTGGGCCGTCGCGCTGCCCACCGCGTACCTGTGGATCGCCGACCTCATCGCGATCCGGGCCGGCACGTGGTGGATCAACCCGGAGCGCACGCTCGGGCTGCGACCGTTCGGCCTGCCCATCGAGGAAGCGGTGTTCTTCCTGGTCACCACCATGCTGCTGGTGAACGGGATGGTCCTGGCCCTCGACGCCGACATGTGGCGGCGGGCCCGACGGTGGGTGCGCCGACCGGCGGTGACCGCCGATGCGTGAGCGACCGGTCGTCGTCGTGGGTGCCGGGCTCGGCGGCCTCGCGGCGGCACTGCACCTCGCCGGGGACGGCCGGCGGGTCCACGTCGTCGAGCGCGCCGACACGCCCGGCGGGCGGGCCGGGCAGCTGCGCGTCGACGGGTACACGTTCGACACCGGGCCGACCGTCCTGACCATGCCCGACGTGATCGCCTCGACGTTCGCCGCCGTCGGCGAGTCGCTCACCGACTGGCTCGACCTGGTGCCCCTCGACCCGGCCTACCGCGCGCACTTCGCCGACGGGTCCACCCTCGACGTGCGCACCGACCCCGACGCCATGGCGGCGTCGATCGAGGCGCTCGCCGGGCCACGCGAGGCGGCCGGCTACCGCGACCTGGTGCGCTGGCTCACCCGCCTCTACGAGGTCGAGTTCCGCTCCTTCATCGACCGCAACATCGACTCGCCCGTCGGGTTGGTCAGCCCCGACCTGGCGCGGCTCGTGGCGCTCGGCGGCCTGCGCAGCCTCAGCGGGCGGATCGCGAAACACCTGCGGGACCCCCGTACGCAAAAGGTCTTCTCGTTCCAGACGTTGTACGCGGGCATGGCCCCGCACGAGGCCCTCGCCCTCTACGGGGTGATCAGCTACATGGACACCGTGGCCGGCGTGTGGTTCCCGCGCGGCGGCATGCACGCGATGGCGCGGGCCCTGGCCGGGGCGGCCGAGAAACACGGCGTCGAGTTCACCTACGGCACGGCCGTGACCCGGATCGAGACGCGCGGCGGCAAGGCGACCGCCGTGCTCACCTCCGACGGTGCCCGCCTGCCGGCCGACGCCGTCGTGGTCAACGCCGACCTCGGCGTGGCCTACCGGTCCCTGCTGCCCGACGTGCCGGCGCCGCGCCGGCTGGCCCGGGCCCGGTACTCCCCCAGCTGCCTGCTGCTGCACGTCGGCGCCGACTGGTCGTCACCCGCCCTCGCCCACCACAACATCCACTTCGGGCAGGCGTGGCGCTCGACGTTCGACGAACTCGTCCACGGCGGCGTACCGCAGAGCGACCCGTCGCTGCTCGTCTGTCACCCGTCGGGCACCGACCCGGCGCTCGCCCCGGCCGGCCGGCACAGCTACTACGTGCTCGTGCCCGCCCCGCACCTCGGCGGGCGGTTCGACTGGGCCGCCGACGGCGACCGGCTCATCGACGCCACCTGGGACGAGCTGGCCCGGCGCGGCTACACCGGCCTGCGCTCCTCGGCCGACGTCGTGCGTACGGTCACCCCCGTCGACTGGGCGGCGTTGGACCTACCCATGGGTACGCCGTTCTCGTTGGCGCATACGTTCGCCCAGACCGGCCCGTTCCGCCCCGCCAACCGGGTCCGCGGACTGTCCAACGTGTTCTTCGCCGGTGCCGCCACCCACCCCGGCGTGGGCGTACCCACCGTCCTCATCTCCGGCCGCCTCGCGGCCGAACGCGTCCGGAAGGGATAGGCGTTGACGCACCCCTCCCCCACACTCACGTCCGCGTACGAACGCTGCCGGCGTCTCAACGCCCGCCACGGCCGGTCGTTCTACCTGGCCACCATGCTGCTGCCCGCGTGGAAACGCCGGCACGTACACGCCCTCTACGGCCTCACCCGGTACGCCGACGAGATCGTCGACGACCTGGCCGCCACCGCCCGGGTCGAGGACCGCGCCGAAGCCCTCGCCGACTTCGCCGCCCGGTTCTTCGCCGCCCTAGACGGCGCACCCACCAACGACCCGCTGCTGCCCGCCGTCGTCCACACCGTGCGCGCGTTCGCCATCGACCGGGAGGTCTTCGAACGCTTCTTCCGGGCCATGACGATGGACCTCACCGTCACGTCGTACCGCACCTACGACGACACCCTGTCCTATATGGAGGGCTCGGCCGCCGTCATCGGCGAGATGACCCTGCCGATCCTGGAACCGTTGGACGAAGCCGCCCGCGAGCCCGCCCGGCAGCTCGGCTTCGCATTCCAGCTAACGAACTTCCTGCGCGACGTTGGCGAGGACCTGGCCCGCGGCCGCGTCTACCTGCCCGCCGAGGACCTCGACCGGTTCGGGGTCACCCGCGACGACCTGGCCGCCCCGCGCGCCTCGGCGGCCGTACGCGCGCTGCTGGAATTCGAGGTCGCCCGGGCCCGCGCACACTACGCGGCCGCCGAACCGGGCGTGGAACTGCTCGCCCCCTCCTCACGCCCCTGCGTACGGACCGCCCACACCCTCTACGGCGGCATCCTCCACGAAATCGAACGCGCCGACTTCGAAATCCTGCGCCGCCGCGTCGCCGTGTCCACCCGTACCCGCCTGGGCCTGTTCGCCAAGGCGCACCGCGCGGCGTCGCGCGCGCACCGGGCCGAACTTCGCCACTGATCGCCGGGAACCCGCGCCGACCCCCACGACTCGAACGCTACGGGTACCACGGGGATCCCCCGGCAAGAGCCCACCGGGCACCCGGGGAGCGCACTACGGGGCGCGGGGTACGGGGACGGGGCGGCGACAGACTGGAGACCTGACGTCGCCCCGCCTTGCGCGAGTCACGGCACGGCGCCCAGAGGCGGCGCCATCCCACGGCGCTTGGAGGCGACGTTATCCACAGCATGACGCGAGCCTGGCGTTACGCACGGCGTGGCGCGAGCCCGCTTACCCACAGCATGGCGCGAGCCTGACGTTACGCACGGCGTGGCGCGAGCCCGCTTACCCACGGTGTGCGCGAGCCCGGCTTATCCACGGCTTGGCGTCCAAACGCGACGTTATCCACAGCCATGGCGGCCGGTCGGCCTACGCCGCAGGATGGGCCTATGGCCCGGCCTCCACACCGACCACCCGCGTTGCGCGGCCGGTTCTTCGACGGACCCGCCGCCGTAGCTGCCGGGCTGATCACCCGTACGCAGTTGCAGGGCAAAGCGTGGCGCCGGTTGGTGCGCGGCGTCTACGCCGACGCGTTGCTGCCCGTCACCCACGAACTGCGTTGTCAAGCGGTCGCCGCCCACCTGCTGCCGGACGGCGGCGCCATCGCCGGCCGCTCGGCGGCGACCCTGCTCGGCCCCGGCTTGGCTCGCCCGGTCGAACCGGTCGAGGTCATCGCACCGGAGGCGGGCCGGCCCCGCGTACGAGACGTTATCGCGCACGCCGGCCATCTCGACCCGGCCGAACGCTGCCTCATCAGGGGCATCCCGGTGACCACACCGCTACGCACCTGCTGGGATCTCACCCAGTGGCTGGACCCGATCGAGGCCGTGGTCCTGCTCGACCGAATAGTCCGGGCCGGGTTGGTCACCGAGGCGACACTGTCGGCGCACGCAGCGGCGCGTCGAGGCACCTACGGATCGGTACGGTTCGCCCAAACAGTGGCGCTCGTCAACGGGCGAGCCGAGTCACCGCAGGAGAGCCGGCTGCGGGTCATGATGGTGCTCGCCGGCCTACCGATGCCGCAGGTCCAGTGGAAGATCTACGACGCGGCCGGCTTCATCGCCCGCGTCGACCTGGCCTACCCGGAGCTTCGCGTGGCCATTGAGTACGACGGCGTGTGGCACGCGAGTGCCGATCAGCTGAACAATGACCGCGACCGCCTCAACCGCCTCCAAGCGGCCGGCTGGCTGGTCATCCACGTCACGGCAGCCCGCCTCTACACCCCGGAGCCCCTGCTCCACGAGATAACGGGCGCCCTCGCCACCCGCCGCCCCCGCTAGCAACGCGTCCCGGCCTTCGTCCGCCACCCCACCCCCCGCCCCGCCCCGCATCCGCCCGTGCACCGCCCGCATCCGCTACGCGCCGCCCGCGCGTGTACGCGCCGCCCGCGCGCGTCGCGCCGCCCGCGCGCGTCGCGCCGACATTTGGACGATTCCGCGTGTAATTACGCAGCGTTTACACACGCCAAACCACCCAAACGTCGG
>JAEZGP010000204.1 GCA_023437285.1 Actinomycetes bacterium
GGCTGGCGCCGGAGCCCGACCCGGAGCCGGCGCGCGGCGCGGCGGCGGCCCGGGTCCCGGTCCGGACGTCTGGTTCGAGACGGGTCCGGGCGACAACATCGATCTCGATGACCTGCTCGGTGGCATCTTCGGCAGCCGCGGCCGCCGAAGCTGGGGCCCGATAGCGGGAGCCGACCAGGAGGCGGAGCTTCCCCTCACGGTCGACGAGGCATACCGGGGCGGACGCCGGCGGATCTCGCTCGACGGGCGCGACATCGACGTCACGATCCCGGCCGGGGTCGCTGACGGCCAGCGGATCCGTCTGGCGGGCCAGGGTGGACAGGGCACCGACGGCGCCGCGCCGGGCGACCTCTACCTCGTCGTCCGCCTCGCGCCACACCCGCGGTACCGGGTCGACGGCCGGGACATCACCGTCGACCTGCCCCTGGCGCCCTGGGAGGCGGCGCTCGGCGCGTCGGTCGCGATCGACACCCCGGGCGGCGAGGCCAAGGTGAAGGTACCGGCAGGCACGTCGTCCGGGCGGCGGCTGCGGCTGCGCGGACGGGGCCTTCCGCACCCCCGGGGTAAGCCCGGGGACCTGTACGCCGAAGCCAGGATCATCGTGCCCGCCACGCCGTCCGACGACGAGCGGCGGTTGTTCGAGCAGCTCGCGGCGGTGTCCACGTTCGACCCCAGGAGGCAGCGGTGAGCTATCCCCTCGTCCCGTCGCCCACGGCCGGCCACGGCGCGGATCTCGGGTGGCGCGACGTCGAGTCGTTCGCCCGCGCGACCCGGCTCCATCCGGACATGGTCCGCCGCCTCGTGGTACTCGGGCTGCTCGAACCGCAGCGCGACCGGGCCGGCCGGCTCTGGTTCCCGCCGGCGCAGCTCGCACTGGCGGCCCGGATCCAGCGCCTGCGTAGCGCGTTCGCCCTCAACTACGCCGCCGTCGGGGTCGTCCTCGACCTGCTCGATCGCGTTACCGAGCTGGAACGCGAGCTGCGGATGGCGCCACCAAGACCCGCCGGAGGCCGGCAATGGACATGAACCGCCTGACCCAGAAGTCGCAGGAGGCCCTGCACGACGCGCAGACCAAGGCGCTGCGCTACGGGCACACCGAGGTCGACGGGGAACATCTGTTGCTGGCGCTGCTCGACCAGCCCGAGGGCCTGGTCCCCCGGCTGCTCGACACGGCCGGCACCGATCCCGACAAGCTGCGCGCGCGGCTGGAGGACGAGCTGGGCCGCCGCCCCCGGGTCAGCGGACCGGGTGCCGCACCCGGCCAGGTCTACGTGACCCAGCGCCTGTCCCGGTTGTTCGACGCCGCCGAGCGGGAAGCGAAGCGACTCAAGGACGAGTACGTGTCGGTTGAGCACCTGGTGATGGCATTGCTCGAGGAGGGCTCGGCAACGGCCGCCGGGCGGCTGCTGCAGGAGGACCAGGAGCTGAACCGCCAGCGTTTCCTGGAGGCGTTGACCGGGATCCGCGGCAACCAGCGGGTCACGTCCGCGATGCCGGAGGTCGCGTACGAGGCGCTGTCCAAGTACGGCCGGGACCTGGTCGCCGACGCGGCCGCCGGAAAGCTGGACCCGGTCATCGGGCGCGACAGCGAGATCCGGCGGGTGGTGCAGCTGCTGTCCCGCAAGACGAAGAACAACCCGGTCCTCATCGGCGATCCGGGCGTCGGTAAGACCGCGATCGTGGAAGGGCTGGCCCAGCGGATCACCCGCGGCGACGTGCCCGAGGGCCTGCGCGACAAGGTCATCTTCGCGCTGGACATGGGTTCGTTGGTGGCCGGGGCCAAGTACCGGGGCGAGTTCGAGGAACGGCTCAAGGCGGTACTGGCCGAGGTGCGCGCCGCCGAGGGTCGGATCCTGCTGTTCGTGGATGAGCTGCACACCGTCGTCGGCGCCGGGGCGACCGAGGGCTCGATGGACGCGGGCAACATGCTCAAGCCGATGCTCGCCCGAGGCGAGCTGCACATGATCGGCGCGACGACCATCGACGAGTACCGCAAGAACATCGAGAAGGACGCCGCGCTGGAGCGGCGGTTCCAACCGGTGCTCGTGGAGGAGCCGTCCGAGGAGGACGCCATCTCGATCCTGCGCGGGCTGCGGGAACGCCTGGAGGTCTTCCACGGCGTGAAGATCATCGACAACGCGCTCGTGTCCGCTGTAGTGCTCAGCCACCGGTACATCTCCGACCGATTCCTGCCCGACAAAGCCATCGACCTGGTCGACGAGGCATGCGCGATGCTGCGCACCGAGATCGACTCGATGCCGTCCGAGCTGGACGAGCTGAGCCGGCGGGTGACCCGGCTGGAGATCGAGGACGCCGCGCTCTCCAAAGAGGACGACCCGGCGTCGAAGGAGCGGCTGGACCAACTGCGCCGGGAACTGGCCGACCTGCGCGCGGAGGCCGACGCGCTGCGTGCCCAATGGGACGCCGAACGCCAGGCACTCAAGCGGGTGCAGGAGCTGCGCCAGGAGATCGAGCAGGTCCGCCACGAGGCGGAGGAGGCGCAGCACCGGTACGACCTCAACCAGGCCGCGGAACTGCGCCACGGCCGGCTGCCCGAGCTGGAACGCCGGCTGGAATCCGAGGAGCAACGACTGTCGGCCAAGCAGGGCGGCCAGCGGCTGCTGCGTGAGGTGGTCACCGAGGAGGAGATCGCCGACGTCGTGTCCCGCTGGACCGGCATCCCGGTCGCCCGCCTCACGGAGGGCGAGCGGGAGAAGCTGCTGCGGCTGGACGAGATCCTCCACGAGCGCGTGATCGGCCAGGACGAGGCCGTGCAACTGGTGGCCGACGCCATCATCCGCGCCCGGTCCGGCATCAAGGACCCGCGCCGACCGATCGGATCGTTCATCTTCCTCGGGCCGACCGGGGTCGGCAAGACCGAACTGGCCAGAACGCTGGCCGCGGCGCTGTTCGACACCGAGGAGAACATCGTTCGCCTCGACATGAGCGAATACCAGGAGCGGCACACGGTCAGCCGGCTCGTCGGGGCGCCGCCCGGCTACGTCGGATACGAGGAGGGCGGGCAGCTCACCGAGGCGGTACGCCGCAAGCCGTACTCGGTCGTGCTGTTCGACGAGATCGAAAAGGCGCACGCGGACGTGTTCAACACCCTGCTCCAGGTCCTCGACGACGGCCGCCTCACCGACGCACAGGGCCGCACCGTCAACTTCCGCAACACCGTGATCATCATGACCTCGAACATCGGGTCGGCGTACCTCCTTGACGGCGTCACCGCCGACGGCGAGATCACGGAGGAGGCCCGCGGCGCGGTGCTGGGCGAGCTGCGCGCGCAGTTCCGCCCCGAGTTCCTCAACCGCGTCGACGACACCGTGCTCTTCAAGCCGCTGACCGAGGCCGAGATCGAGCTCATCGTCGAGCTCATGTTCGCCGACGTCCGCGCTCGCCTGGCCGAGCGGCGGATGCGGCTGGAGCTGACCCCGGAGGCCGGCCGGTTCATCGCCAAGCGCGGCTACGACCCGGTGTACGGCGCGCGGCCGCTGCGCCGCTTCATCGCCCGCGAGGTCGAGACGCGCATCGGCCGGGCACTGCTGGAGGGAGAGGTCCTCGACGGCGCGCTGATCCGGGTCGACGTCGTGGGTGATGAGCTGACGGTCACCTACGAGAACTCCCCCGAGGCGTGACGTGGCGAGGCGAGATCGTGCATGTGTTGGTCGCGGTGCGGGCAGCACAACGGCCGCCCGCACCGCCTGTCGACACGAAGGGATCAGCCATTCCGATCGTGCACCGCGCTACTCAGCCCCCGTGCTCGTGCGGTGCGCCGATCGTGTAGAGCAGGGTGGCCAACGAGGTCAGCGCCAGCAGGATGCGGACTCTCATGATGGTTAGCTTCCCTCCGTCATAGGTGCGCCGATGGTGTAGAGCAGCAGGGCCAGCGACGCCAACATGAGCATCGCGTGGGCGGCCCGCCGCGAGATAACGGCCAGGGTCATGTTTCACCTCCTTTGCTGGGCTGGAGTTGCGGATCGGGCTGGTCGCGGCGGCGGCGCATCGCGAGCGCCGTCAAGGCGACCGTCCCGGCGCCGATGAGCACGTCGCCGGTACTGACGACCTTCTGCAGCGGTGCGACCGGGATCGTGTCGCCGAGCAGCGCCAGCCGGGTGTCACCGTGCGCGGGTTCGTTCTTGGGCGTGGTGAGGTCCGGCCGCAGTCCGACGGCTTCGGCCACGGCCGGCTCGTACGGCATGCGGCCGTTGAGAGCTATGGTCAGTCCGTTGGCCAGCGCACCCACGGTGATCGCGACGCCGGCGATACGGATCGCGGCCGGCCAGGCGGCCAGGTTTACGGCCAACCACCACAGGACCAGGCCGAACACGATGACCAATGTGGCTGGCTGCCGCAGCGCGGCCACGTAGTACTGGCCCGCCTGCACGATGGCGGCCAGCCACAGCAGCCACAGCTTCGACAGTCGGACGTTGCGCAGCCCGGCCAGTCGACCTCCGCAGGCATAGCCGGCTGCGACACCCACCACCGGCGGTGCGACGAGCAGGATCAGACTGTTGATTGACATTCCACCACCGTGGGACCGCTCCATCCTTTGCGTACGTCGATGTTGCGCCCCGGCGCTATGTCGCAGGCTTGTGGTTTTCTTAGCGAGCACCGACGGCTGTCCTGATGCATGGGGGCGGGGATGGAGATTAGGCTGCTCGGGCCGGTCGAGCTGTGGGCCGCGGGGAGTCGGGTGGACCTCGGCCCGCCGCAGCGCCACGCGGTGCTCGCCGCGCTGGCCGTCGACGCGGGGCAGCCGGTGCCGACCGAGACGTTGATTGACCGCGTCTGGGGTGAGCGACCTCCGGCTCAGGTGCGCTCGGCCGTGCACGCCAACGTCACCCACCTACGTCGACTGCTCATGTTGGCCGGAGGGACGACGGGCGGGCGTCCCCTGGTACGCGAATCCGGCGGCTACCTGCTGCGACTTGATCCGCATCAGACTGATCTGCACCGGTTCCGGACCCTGGCGTCGCGTGCCCGGGACCGCCGGTGCCCCGATGAGGAACGGGCGTCCATGCTGCGCCAGGCACTCGAGCTGTGGCGGGGCCCGGCCCTGACCGGAGTGGCCGGGGACTGGCCGGCTCGCACCCGGGTCCGGTGGAGCGTGGAGCGGCTGGACGCGGCTGTCGCCTGGGCCGACGCTGAGCTGGTTCTCGGCCGGTACGACCAGATCATCAGCGCGATGCGGGCGTTGCTGCCCGAGTTCCCGTTGGCGGAGCCCCTCGCGGTCGTGTTGATGCGAGCGCTCTGCGCCGCCGGCCGCAATGCGGAGGCTCTCGAGTGCTATGCGGCGACCCGGGCCCGGCTTGCCGACGAGCTGGGTGCCGAACCCGGCCCCGAACTCCGCGCGGCGCACGTGGCGATCCTGCGCGGCGAGGTGGGTCCGACGGTGCCGCGGCCCGCGCCGGTCACGGTGCCCGCCCTGCTGCCGATGGACGTTCGCGGCTTCACCGGCCGTGGTCGGGAGCTCGCCGCGCTCGATGCGACGCGCGCCCTGACCAGTGCGCACCCGACCGCCGTGATCGTCTCGGTCGTGTCGGGTCCGCCGGGAGTGGGCAAGACGGCACTGGCTCTGCACTGGGCTCACCGGGTTGTCGACCGCTTCCCGGACGGCCAGCTGTATGTCAACCTGCGCGGCTTCGATCCCGGTGCCGCACCGAGGACTCCCACCGATGCGGTGCGGGCGTTCCTGGACGCGTTGGGTGTCGCGCCGCAGGCGGTGCCGGGCGACCCCACGGCGCGCATCGGCCTGTACCGCAGCCTGCTCGCTGGTAGACGAATGCTGTTGGTGCTGGACAACGCCCGCGATGCCGAGCAGGTCCGTCCGCTGCTGCCCGGCGCGCCGGGCTGCTTCGCCGTGGTCACCAGCCGCAGCGGGCTGTCCAGCCTGGTGGCCGCGGACGGCGCCTACCCGCTCGCCGTCGAGGCACTCAGCCATGACGACGCGCGGGAACTCCTGGCTCACCGCATCGGATCGGCCCGCACCGCGCGCGAACCCGACGCGGTCGCCGAGATCGTCGACCGGTGCGCCGGGCTCCCGCTCGCGTTGGCCATCATCGCCGCCCGGGCCGCTACCCAGCCGGGCCTGTCCCTCGCCGACCTGGCCAGCGACCTGCGCGACGGGGACCGGCTGGGCGTCCTGTCCACCGGCGACGCGAGTACGGATGTGCGTTCGGTCTTCTCCTGGTCGTACCGGGCGCTGAGCCCGACCGCAGCGCGGCTGTTCCGCCTGCTGGGGCGCCACCCCGTGCCCGAGTTCTCCACGGCTGCGGCCGCAAGCCTGCTGGGCATCGCACCGGCGCGGGTCGGCCCGGTCCTGACCGAACTGACCCGGACGCATCTGGTGAGCGAGTACACCCGCGGCCGGTACCAGATGCATGACCTTCTCCACGAGTACGCCTTCCACCTGGCGCTCGACGACGAGGAGGCGGACACCGCGACCCGCCGGATGCTGGATCACTACCTGCACACCGCCCGCGCCGCGGACCGCCTGCTCGACCCGGCCCGCGACCCGGACCCCCTCGACCCCCCGCCCGCGGAAGTCACCGTCGATCCGCCCGCCGACCACGCCGCGGCGCTGCGGTGGTTCACCGCCGAGCATCGCGTGCTACTCGCCGCCGTCGACCTCGCGGCCCGCGCGGGCTTCGACGCCCACGTCCGGCAGCTCGCCGACGCGGTGGCGACGTTCATGTACCGGCAGGGAATGTGGCACGACCAGATCACGGCCCAGCGCCACGCGCTGCGCGTGGCGCAGCGGTCCGCCGACATGCCCGGGCGGGGGTCCGCCCACGTCCACCTCGCCCGTACCCTCATCCGGCTCAGCGAGTACGACGAGGCCGAGACCCACCTGCGCGCGGCGATGGAGTTGTATCGACAACAGGGTGACCTTGCCGGGCAGGCCCAGACGCACCACTACCTCGGTTCGCTGCGCCAGCACCAGGGCCGCTGCTGTGAAGCGCTTGACCATGCGCGACGGGCGGTGGCCATCTGCCGGGCGAACGGGATGCGGTTCGGGCTGGGCCACGCGCTGAACGCCGTGAGCTGGTTCCACGTCCTGCTGGGCGACCACCACGACGCGCTCGCCCCTGGCCGGGAGGCGATCGAGGTGTCCCAGGACCTCGGCGACCGGGCCGGGCAGGCCAACGCCTGGGACACCGTCGGGTACGCCCATCACCACCTCGGCGACGACGCGGCCGCGGTGGAGGGCTTCCAACGGGCCATCGGCCTGTACCACGACCTGGGCGAGCGGTACTACGGATCGATTGCGTTGACCCACCTCGCCGAGCGGCACCGTGCCGCGGGCCGCCCGGCCGACGCCCGCGACGCGTACCGACGGGCCCTTGTCCTCCTCGATGAACTCGCCCATCCGGACAGCGACCGGGTCCGCACCGAACTGCTCAACCTCGGTGTATGAGCCATGCGTCAATTAGCGGTGGGTGCCCCGCTGGCCACGTCGTCAAGCGACGCGGAAATGGTCGAGATCGGGTGGCAGGCTCATGCCGTGGCCGGGCGGTCGATACCCCGCGTTTCGGCCCGACCACCGGGGCAGCAGGCATTAAGTAAGTCAATGCATCATGAATCAGTAACAATATGAATATTAGACCAGAACGGCACCACCGGCTCCTGCGCGCCTTGGCATGACCCGTCGCTGGAGTCTGCGACACTATGCGCCGAGCGCAGCGCCGCCAGGGCGCTTTGACGGCAGGTCCGAGGAGCGGCGATGGCGTCACAGCTTCGCCCACCCAACCGGGCGCTGATCATGCATTTCACGCACATCGACAACATGCCGTCGATCCTGGCTGCGGGCCAACTGGTCGCCGACACCGAGGCTCAGACGGCCGGGCTGGCCACCGACGTCGGGGACGCCGGGGTCAAGGCCAGGCGACGGACCATTTCCGTCAACTGCGGGCCGGGCGGGTACGTGGCCGACTACGTACCGTTCTACTTCGCGGAGCGATCGCCCATGATGTACCGGATCGCCTGTGATCACCGAGACGGCGTTCCGGGTCGCTATCCGGACGGCGACGACCCGCTTGTCTATCTGGTCAGTTCAGTCGACCAGGTGATGTCGGCCGGGCTTGCCTGGGTGGCGAGCGACGGCAACTGCGCGACGGCAGTGACCCGGTTCCTGGCTGAGCCTGCCGAACTGGCTGCAAGCATCGACTGGCAGCTCATGCGCCAGACCATGTGGAAGGACACACCCGAGGACCCTGATCGGACGAGACGGCGCATGGCTGAGTTCCTCATCTACCGCCGGTGTCCGCTGTCGGTCATGCTCGGGTACGTCGTGCGCACGCAGGAGCGACGCGACCAGCTGCTGGGGGCGCTGTCCGAGGCAGGCGTGGTCGGGGCATATGTTGATGTCAGACCGTCCTGGTACTACGGGGACATGAGGCGGGGGTGAGGTTCCATGATCATTGAAAGTGACGGGAATCTTCTTACCGCCGAGGTCGACGCCCTGGTCAACACCGTCAACACCGTCGGCGTAATGGGTAAGGGGATCGCGCTGCAGTTCAAGCGCGCCTATCCGGCCAATTACGCGTTCTACCGTGCGGCCTGCAAGGCAGGCGACGTCCGGCTCGGCGAAATGCTCCTGTTCGACACGGGTCGGCTCGGTCCGCGCCGTTTCGTGATTAATTTTCCGACCAAGGGTCACTGGAAGGCACGATCGCGACTTGACGACATCCGCAGCGGGTTGGCAGACCTGATCCGCGTCATCCGCGCCAAGAAGATTGACTCGGTGGCGGTTCCCGCCCTCGGGTGCGGCAACGGCGGGTTGGACTGGGGCGTGGTCCGCCCGATGATCGTTCAGGCGTTCGCCGAACTCCCCGAGGTTCGGGTGTTGCTCTATCCGCCTGCCGGCGCCCCCGCGCCGGAAAGCATGCCGGTAGGCACTGCTCCGCCCAGCCTGACCCGGGGCCGGGCCGTGCTGCTCGCCGCAATGCAGCGGTATCTGCAGAGCGCCTCCGCGATCGACCCGCGAGACGGGGTCAGCGAACTTGAGATCCAGAAGATCGCCTACTTCCTGCAGGTTCTCGGGCAGCCGTTGAAGCTGTCGTTCCGTCGCGCCCTGTACGGGCCGTACGCGGAGCAACTTCAGCACGTCCTACAACAGCTGGAAGGCCATTACATGGTCGGGTACGGCGACCGGTCAGGTCGCGTCCAGGATCTGCGGCCGATCCGCCTCAAGCCCGCAACGGGTGCGCAAGCAACGGCGTGGCTCGATGCCCACGACGCGGCGGCGCACGACCGAATCGATGCTCTCCTTCGGCTCGTCGACGGCTACGAGACCCCGTACAGCATGGAATTGCTGGCCACCGTGCATTTCGCCGTGGCGTCGGACCCGGGCTCCGACGAAGACCGCCTTGTAGAGCTCGTTCGCGGGTGGAGCGGCCGAAAGGCACGGCTCTTCACAGCGGACCACATCCGACTGGCCCACGAGCGACTGCGCGCGGAGGGCCTGCTCGCTACGGATCGCTTCACGGACGTCCAACCCGGCGACTCGGCCAGGTAAGCCGACCACAGCCGTCCCGCCCCGACCGCGGCCGTGCCGAATTCACGGCGGCGCCGAAGGTCGGGTGGGGTTCGGTCAACGCGGACGGGGCGTTTCTGAGTACGCGGACTCGCTGGCCGCGCCTGCGAACGGCAAGTCGAAGTCGAGGTGCTGCCCGGCGGCCAGCGACCGCACGACACCGCCGACGTGGATGTTGATGGGCGGTGCCTGGCAGGGGCGAAGGCCGACCCGTAGCCGATGATGGTCGACGTCGATGACGACCCAGTGCTGGCGGTAGAGCACTTCGACGTGCAGGGCGCGCAGTTCGCGCGGTACAAGCGGGTGCGGGTAGAGCACGTCTGCCCGGGTCTCCAGGCCGCGATCACCTCGCCGGTCGCGCGGTCCGCCGACCACATGCGGCTGCGTGCCGGGTGCAGCACGCTCTTCCACGACTGCGGGCCGGCGGAGTGCGCGAACGCCGCCCGGTCGGCCCGCTCGCGCAGCCGGTAGTGACCCGCCTCGGTCGCCACGCCCCAGCCGTACGGCAACTCGGCCGCCGAGCCAAGCTCAGCGAGCACGATCGCACCGTCGCGTACGGTCGGCCCCAGCACGGTGAACCCGTCGGCCCGAAGAACGTTCACCAGGGCGTCCAAGCCCGAAAGGCCCGTGACGATGGGTCGCGGTTCGACCGTCACGGCCCCCACCTCTGCGGTCGCCATCCCCTCATCGGAGGTCGACCCCGTCATGCGACATGGCGCCTTCGGCGGTGACGGCCCCGAACTCCAACAGCGAACCGCCCAGGCCCCCACGCGAGGGCTGGGTGCAGATCCGCATATTTTGAGCGTATTACCCCGATCCGACCTCCGCAGGCAAACCGGAAGCGTCACAGAGCGCAGAAGCCATCACCAACTCAGTGACGACACGGTTGGCGGTCAGGGCCGCGGCGGAAGCCCCATGATCTCGTTGGCCCGAGCGTGGAACCGGTCCTGCTCGGCGGCGGATGCCTCCATGTCCGCGAAGTGTTGGTTGTAGTCGCTGGGCCCGTCCCGGTCTGGTGGCGTGGGACCGGTGACGCCGGCGGCGATCTGATCGGCAACCCATTCGTCGTGCCACTTGGCCAGTGCGCGCAGGCGTTCACGCAACTCGGGATCAATGTCGTCCGGCATGCGGCGAGACTACTGCCCTGGCCCGACCGAAATGGTCACGGTTTCGCACGCCTTCAGGACCTTAGCCTCGCCTGTCCGGGACGTCGGCCGCTCCCGGCGCCAAGGGAATGCGGTCGAACCTGGGGGCGGCGACGGCAGCAGGGGGCGCGGACCAGCCCGTACGCCCGAAGTCTGCGCGATGATGGGGACGAGGTGAGTCCGATGCCTGAAAGTACGGACCGGCGGCGTCGCCCACCATGGCTGCACCGCCTCGCCGACGTCGCGGTCCCGGTGCTGTTCTGGGCGTGCACGCTGCTGCTGCTCGCCGGCGTCGCGGCGTTCGCTGTGGGCGCCCGTCCGGTCGCGGTCGGGCTGTGGGTGTCGGCGACGGCGCTGGGTCTGCTCTATTCGACGGTCACGCTCGCGGACGCGGTCCGCCATCGCCGCCCGAGCGTGGATGTGATCGCCTGGCTGGCGCTCGTTGGCGCGCTCGCGGTCGGCGAGACGTTCGCCGGTGCGGTCATCGCGGTGATGCTGGCCAGCGGCGTACTGCTGGAGAACA
>JAEZGP010000276.1 GCA_023437285.1 Actinomycetes bacterium
GGCCTGCCCGCTCGCGGGGCTGCCCACGCCGTGGCCGGGCGGGGCCGCGGTGGGTGGCGCTCCGGCCGGGCCTGGATCGGCCTGGCCCATCGTGGGCGTCATCCAGACGAGCGTGACGGTGGCCGCCGTCGCGGCGGTCGCCCGACCCAGGCGCGGGTGGACACGCTTCGGCTGGCGCCGCCTCCCCATGCGTACCCCTTAATCCCGTTTTTGACACAGATAGTCCGAACCACATTCGTGTCCGGTCGCTACCCCATTCGTACCTCACGAACACGCCGCGTGTCGACGGCGAACCCGACATCAGTTCGGAAACCGACTGCGCGGCAGGTGGGCCGGACGACGACGTAGGCTCGTCACGGGCGCCCGCGCGTCGGCGTCCGGGAGGGGCAGATCATGGACGTCGGGCTCAAGCGCGAGATCGAAGCGAAGGTGTACGCCGGCGAGCGGCTCAGCCGCGAAGACGGCGAGGCCCTGTACGCCTGCGACGACCTGGCCTGGCTGGGCCGGCTGGCCCATCACAAGCGCACCGAGCTCAACGGCGACCGGGTCATGTTCAACGTGAACCGGCACCTGAACCTCACCAACGTGTGTTCGGCGTCGTGCGCGTACTGCTCCTTCCAGCGCAAGCCGGGCGAGAAGTCGGCATACACGATGCGCGTCGAGGAAGCCGTGGCGAAGGCGCTGGAAATGCGCGACGAGCAGCTCACCGAGTTGCACATCGTCAACGGCCTGCACCCGACGCTGCCGTGGAAGTACTACCCGAGGGTGCTGCGCGAACTCAAGGCCGCCCTGCCCGACGTGTCGCTCAAGTGCTTCACCGCGACCGAGATCCAGTGGTTCGAGAAGATCTCCGGGCTGCCCGCCGACGAAATTCTCGACGAGCTGATGGACGCCGGTCTGTCGTCACTGACGGGCGGCGGTGCGGAGATCTTCGACTGGGAGGTCCGCCAGCACATCGTCGACCACGCCTGCCACTGGGAGGACTGGTCGCGCATCCACCGCCTCGCGCACAGCAAGGGCATGAAGACGCCGTCGACGATGCTCTACGGCCACATCGAAGAGCCCCGTCACCGCGTCGATCACGTCATCCGGCTCCGCGAGCTGCAGGACGAGACCGGCGGGTTCCAGGTCTTCATCCCGCTGCGTTACCAGCACGACTTCGTCGACGCCGCCGACGGCGTGATCCGCAACCGCATCCAGGCGCAGACCACCATGGCGGCGCCGGCCGAGTCGCTCAAGACGTTCGCCGTCTCCCGGCTCATGTTCGACAACGTCCCCCACGTCAAATGCTTCTGGGTCATGCACGGCCTGTCGGTGGCCCAGCTGTCGCTCAACTTCGGCGTCGACGACCTCGACGGCTCCGTCGTCGAATACAAGATCACCCACGACGCGGACTCCTACGGCACGCCGAACACCATGCACCGCGACGACCTGCTGCACCTCATCTGGGACGCCGGCTTCCAGCCCGTCGAGCGCAACACGCTCTACCAGGTCGTACGCGAATACGACCGGCCCACGCCGCTGGCCGAGCGGCGCGCGGTGCCCCAGGACGTGTGGAGCTGAGCGGCTACCGTTCGACATGTGCGCCTGCCACCCCCGCCAACCCCGGACGGCGCGCTGCCGTGGCGTACCCCGGTTTTAACGTTTTTGATCTTTTGTGTACCGCTGGGACTGGCCACCTGGGGGGCGAACGTCCTGCTGCGCGGCACGGACTTCTCGGTCGGCGGCGACGTCGCGCCGCTCGTGGTGAGCCTGTGCTCGACGTGGGCCTGGTTCGTCAAAGGGCCACGCCACCGGGTCTGGGCGACCGCGGCCGCCCTCGGCATGGGGATCGCGGCGGGCGGTTTCGTCCACAGTGCGGCGTCACAGTTCGAGGTGTTCCTCCGCGCGTTCGGGGTCGCGCTGGCCGGCGCGTACGCGTTCGCGTTCATCACCCACCTGCCTGTGGATAAGACGTAGCGTTTTCCACAGGGCCTGTTGGCGCCGTTTCGCCCTGGCCACACTGCGGTACGTGGACCTGCCGCCCGACGACGCCGACGACCTCACCTGGCTGCTCTTCCGCCAGCACCACGTCCTCACCCGCCGCCAGGCCCTCACCCACCTGAGCGCCGACGCGCTGCGCCACCGCCTGCGGACGGGGCGCTGGCGGCCGCTGTACCGTGGCGTGCTGCTGGCCCACCCGGGGCCGGTCACGCTCGCCCAACGGCAGTGGGCCGCGGTCCTCTCGGCCGCCGCGGGCGGGCGGGCCTACCTGGCCGGGCTGTCGGCGCTGGCCGCCGCAGGCCTGCGTACCGTGAACAGTCCGGTGATCCACGTGCTGTTGCCCGGCGAGCGCCGGGATCGGAGGGCGCCACCGGGCGTCCGCGTGCACCGGACGCGGCACCTGCACGCCGACGACCTGCGTATGGGCGGCGCGCCGCCCGCCACCATGCCGGCCCGGTCGGTCGTCGATGCCGTGTGCTGGGCGGAGTCGGCCGACCAGGCCCGGTTGATCCTCGCGGCGACGTTTCAGCAGCGGCTCGTTGATGCCGCTGATGTGGCGCTGGTGCTGCACCGGTTGCCGAAGCTGCGCCGACGGCCGCTCATCCTGCGGACGTTGGCGGACGTCGACGCGGGCTCGCACTCGCTGGCCGAGCTGGATCTTGTTCGGCTGTGCCGGCAGGCCGGCCTTCCCACCCCGAGCCGCCAGGTGCTTCGGGTGGACAGCGATGGGACGAACCGCTACCTGGACATTCTCTTCGAGGAGTTTGATGTGCACGTCGAGGTGGACGGGTCGCATCACGTGGATGCCCGGCAGTGGTGGCTCGACCTGCGCCGGCAGAACGCGCTGGCCACGCACGGCATGCGAATATTGCGGTTCCCCGCGTTCATGATCCGCGAACAGCCGGACGTCGTCGTGGCACAGATCCGGACCACGTTGCGGGCCGCCGGCTGGACGGGCTGATC
>JAEZGP010000303.1 GCA_023437285.1 Actinomycetes bacterium
GACGCCGACGGCGTCGCGCATGCCGGGCACGGCCACGACCTTGCCGTCGCGGACCAGGTACACGTCGGCGGAGCGACCCACGACGCCCTCCACCGTCACCGAGCTGGTGATCTTGACAGTGCCGGCGACGGTCTGTTGGTCAACATTCGCGGTCTTCGGGAACGTTCCGGTCATCGTCAGGCCGCCGCTGGGTCGTTCGTCGAACGGTTGCCCGCAGGCGGGGTCGTTGGCGGGTGGGGTGGGTGCCGACGGGTCGGTCGGGGTGACCGGCACGTCGGGTGCGGGGGAGGCCGGGGTGGGCTGCCCACAGCCGGCGAGGAGGAGGATCATCACGGCAATGCCGACATACCTGCTGCGGATTGACATGACCGGTAGGACGCGGCGGGGGCAACGCCGGTTCCTGATAAATCAACATCAATTAAGTAAGTCGGGCGATCTGTGCGGCGGCCATGGCGGGGTCGAACCCGTACGGCAGTTCCAGGCGGTGCTGGCGCATAAGCGGCTCGTCGGAGAGCAGCTCCACGGTCGGGCCGTCCGCGACCACCCGCCCCGCGTCCAGGATCACCGAGCGGGGGCACAGCTCCAGGGCGTACGGGAGGTCGTGGGTGACCATCAGCAGCGTGACCGGCAGGGAACGCAGGATCTGGGACAACTCCCGCCGGCTGGCCGGGTCGAGGTTCGACGACGGCTCGTCGAGCACCAGGACCTCCGGCCGCATGGCCAGTACGGTCGCGACGGCGACCCGCCGGCGTTGGCCGAACGACAGGTGGTGCGGGGCCCGGTCCCGGTAGTCGGCCATGTCCACGGCGGCGAGGGCCTCGTCGACCCGCTCGGCCAGCTCGGCGCCGCGGAGCCCGAGGTTGGCGGGGCCGAACGCCACGTCCTCGGCCACCGTGGGCATGAACAGCTGGTCGTCCGGGTCCTGGAAGACGATGCCGACCCGGCGGCGGATCTCCGTCAGCCGGGCCCGGTCGTGCGGCTCGACCACCAGCCCGCCGACGCTGACCGTGCCGCCGCCCCCGTGCAGGATGCCGTTGAGGTGCAGCACCAGAGTGGTTTTGCCGGCGCCGTTGGGCCCTAGCACCGCCACCCGCTCGCCGCGCGCGACGCGCAGGTCCACGCCGTGCAGCGCCGGGCTGCCGTCCGGGTACGCGTACGCCAGAGAACTGATCTCCAGCGAGGCGGTCACCGCAGCACCGCCGCGAGGGCGATGCACGCCGCCGCCGCGGGCAGGGCCGCCGACACGGCCCACTGGGCGGTCGTGGCGCCCACTGCGTCGGGCATGGGCAGCCGGCCGGCGTAGCCCCGCGACACCATGGCGAGGTAGACGCGCTCACCGCGCTCATACGTCCGCAGGAACAGCGCGCCGACGCCGACCGCGAACGCCTTGACCTGCCACAGGAACCGCGGGTCGTAGCCGCGCGACAGGCGCGCGACGCGCATCCGGCGCGCGTCGTCGACCAGGATGTCCAGGTAGCGCAGCATGAACGTGGCGATCTGCACGAACACCGCCGGGCAGCGCAGCCGCTCCAGGCCGTGGATCAGGTCGCGCATGGTCGTGGTCGCCGCCAGCAGGAGCGAGGCGAGTACGCCCAGGGTGCCCTTCGCGGCGATGTTCCACGCCCCGTAGAGGCCGTCAACGGACAGCGACATGCCGAGCCAGGTGACCCGCTCGCCGTGGCCCGCGAAGGGCAGCGCCACGGCGAGCAGGACGAACGGCAGCTCGATGGTGGCCCGCTTGGCGAGCCACCCGGCGGGCACCTGGGCGGCCACCGCGACGGCCGCGAGCAGCAGCGCGTACCCGGCGAAGGCCCAGAACTCCGTGCGCGGGGTGACCACGACCACGACCGTGAACAGCACCGTAGCCAGGATCTTCGCCTCGGGGGCGAGCCGGTGTACGGGGCTGTCGCGGTGCAGGTGCAGCGGGTGGGCGTGGCCCCCGGACATCAGCTGTCCCGGGCGGTGGCCGGGTGGCCGCGCCGCCGGACGAGCCAGAACAGCCCGCCGCCCACGACGAACGTGATGAGGACGCCGAACACGCCGGACAGGCCGGTCGACAGGAACTCGTTGTCGATGCCCTTGATGCCGTAGTCGGCGAACGGGCTGTCCCCGAGCTGGTGCTCAGCCTCCTGCTGGGCCATGCAGGTGCCGCCGATGATGTTGTCGTCGGCGTCGAAGACGCAGCCCTCCCGGACGGTGGTGTCCAGCCCGTCCGGGCTCGACGAGGCGAAGCTGCTGACCACGCCGGCGAGCAGCAGGGCGACCAGGAGACCGCCCGCGAGGAACCAACCGAGTCGCCTGTTCACGCGACACCTCCCAGGGCAGGCACGGTGGCCGGAGTGCTCTCGGCGGGGCGGCGGAAGCGGCGCAGCGCGAACACCAGGTCGGGCCGGACGCGGGCGACCGTGGCCACGGTCGTGGCGGTGATGAGGCCCTCGCCGATGCCGATGAGCACGTGCACGCCGGCCATCGTCGCCGAGACCGTCGTCAGCGACAGCTCCGTCGTGCCGCCCAGCCAGTACTGCAGGACGAAGCCCTGCGAGGCGGCCACCACGCTGACGATGGAGGCCGCGAAGCCCGTGATCGCCAGGCCGGCCGGGGTGCGCGGCAGCACCCGCAGCAGGGCCGCGATGAGCAGGTAGCCGGCTGCCGTCCCGAGGATGGCCATGTTGGTGATGTTGAGGCCGAGGGCGGTCAGGCCGCCGTCGGCGAACAGCAGGGACTGGATGATCAGTACCGTCGACACGCAGAGCGCGCCGACCCAGGGGCCCACGAGCATGGCGGCGAGCACGCCGCCCAGCAGGTGACCGGAGACGCCCGGCAACACCTGGAAGTTGAGCATCTGCACGGCGAAGATGAACGCCGCCACGAGCCCCGCCATCGGGGCCAAGCGATCGTCGAGATCAGCTCGGCCGCGCACCACGCTCACCACGAGCGCGACCACCGCGATGCCCGCGAACAACGCGGACACCGGTGCGTCGACTATCCCGTTGGCGATGTGCAACGCCATCACGTCGCCCATGAAGACCCCTCCCCGGTCGCCGGCGGCGACCTCGCTGCTGAGGTCGTACAGCCAGCATATTGTTAGCACCTAGCTACTGCAAAGATCATGCAACAAGACCGGGAAGCCGCGCGACGCGGGCCCCTCAGCTCGGCAGATGTACCCGGGATGTCGTTCTTCGGGGTGTTCCCGGAGTCCCCGCCCGCCGGCACTGTCAAGATCACCAGCTCGGTGACGGTGGAGGGCGTCGTGGGTCGCTCCGCCGACGTGTACCTGGTCCGCGACGGCAAGGTCGTGGCCGTGCCCGGCATGCGCGACGCCGTCGGCGTC
>JAEZGP010000323.1 GCA_023437285.1 Actinomycetes bacterium
GGGCCAGCCGGTCGGAGCCGACGTTGATATACCTATGAGCGCAGGGTCCAGCGCTGGTTCACGCCGCCGTGGCACGACCAAAGGATGATCTTCGTACCGTTGGCCGTGCCCGCGGCGTTGGCGTCCAGGCACAATCCGGACTGCACGCCCGTGATGCTGCCGTTGGCGTTGATGGTCCACTGCTGGTTGGTGCCACCGTTGCAGTCCCAGATGGCCACCGCGGTGCCGTTGGTGGTGCCCTGACCGTAGGCGTCGAGGCACTTGTTGCCGTACACCATCAGCTGCCGGCTCGCGGTGTAGGTCCACCGCTGGTTGGCGCCGGTGGAGCAGTCCCACAGCTGCACCTGGGTGCCGTTGGTCGTGGTCGAGTTCGGGACGTCCACGCAGCGGCCGGACGCCGTACCGACGAGGGCGCCCTGCTGCTGGCCGGTTGCCCCGGTGGCCGGTGGTGCCGGCGAGACGACGGCCGGCGCCGCCGAGACGACCATGGCCCGGTCGAGCGCGACCGCGCCGTTGCCGACCACCCGTACCCGGACCGTGTGTTCGCCCTGCGTGAGCGGGCCGCTGTTGAAGAGCGCGACGTTGCCCCGACGCGTGGACGCCTGGAAGCTGACCGTCTGCTCGGCGCCGCCGTCGACCGAGATGGCGGCGGACCCGTGCGAGGGGTCCTGCACCCCGTACAGCACCACGCGGTTGCCGTTGACCCGCAGGGTGGCCGTGTCGCCGGCGGTGCTGCTGTACGTGTTGTCCTTGCTGAAGGCCGCGTTGTCGCTGGCCGCCCGCCAGCCGCCGGTGTAGGAGAAGCTCTCCCGGTCGTTGACGTCAGTCGGGAATCCGAAGGTGTACGAACTGCCCGCCGGCACGATCGGGTCGGTGAACGCGGTCGTGGTCACGGTGGTGCTGGCCGACGTCAGGCCCGGTGACGATGCCGTCAGCGTCAGCGTGCCGGTCTGACCCAGCGCGCTCTTGAGATACACCGCGCCGGTACCCGCTTCGAGCGTGAGCGGGCTCTCGCCCACGACCGCCCCCGGACCGGTGACCGCGAACGTCACCGGGGCGCTGCTGGTGGGTACGACCTGGTTGTTGCTGTCCACGGCCTTGACCACGACGCGGGTCAGGTCGGCGCCGTCGGCCTTGATCGCGGTGTCATCGGCGGCCAGCACCAGGCGGGTCGCCGCGCCGGGGATGAACTTCGTGTCGGTGGCCGCGATCTGCCCGTTGATCCAGCAGTCCGCCCGCGCCTGCCCGGCGATGCTTACGCCGGTGTACTGGAAGAGCGGATGCGGCAGGTTGGTGTAGGTGTTGGGGCTGATGCGGCCGCGGGAGGAGCCGTTGGTGAACAGCTCCACCTGCTGGCAGTTGCCCGCGACCAGCACCGTGCTGCTGGACTGGCCCGGCGTCCACCGGCTGAGGATCGAGACGTACGGACCGTACAGGGCCGGGTCGCGTTGCGAGGCGAACGCGGCGGCGTCGAGCTTCGGGTTGCGGAAGATGTCCGAGACGCCGTGGTAACAGGTGAAGTTCTCGCAGGACGGGGGAGTGACAAAGGTGGTGTTGTAGTCGAAGGAAACCCAGCCCATCGCGCCGGCCATGTTGGCCCTGCCGGCGGCGGTGTTCTGGACGTTCAGGTGTACGCGCATCGTGCCGAGCAGCGCGGCCTCGGAGTCCCAGGAGCGGACCGGGGCGGTGTGGCCCACCGACTCGGTGATCAGCCACGGCAGCACCCCCGGCGCCTCCGCCGTGCCGGAGAAGTCGTTGTAGGTGTAGACGTCCTCCAGGAACTCGCTGCCCTTGAAGTTGCGGACGCCGCCGGTCGGGCGGGACGGGTCGAGCTGGCGGGCCAGGTTGTTGGTACGCGTGTAGAAGGTGCGGTTGTCGCCCGACTCGTTGATCCGCACGCCCCACAGCACGATGGATGGGTGGTTGCGGTCGCGCATCACCATCTCGCGCACGTTCTCCACCGCGATGTCCTGCCAGGCCGTGTTGCCGATGTGCTGCCAGCCGGGGATCTCCTCCATGACGAGCAGGCCGATCTCATCGGCGCGGTCGAGGAACTCCGGGTCCTGCGGATAGTGCGAGGTACGCACGATGTTGACCCCGAGCTCCCGCTTGAGGATGTCGGCGTCCTTGACCTGCAGCCGGTTCGGTGCGGCCCGGCCGATGTACGGGTAGGACTCGTGCCGGTTGAGACCGCGCAGCTTCAACGCCTCCCCGTTGATGTAGAACCTGCCGTCGCTGCGCCGGAACTCGATGGTGCGGATACCCACCCGGGTGCGGTGTTCGTCCACGTACGTCGACCCGTCGCGCACCTGGGTGTAGGCCGTGTACAGGTACGGGTGGTCCGGATGCCAGGTCCTGGCGTTGGCGATGGCGCTGGTGTTGTAGCTGAACTCGGCCGCTGACCGGGCCGCGATGGTCTGGCTGGCGGTTCCGGTCGCCACGACGTTGTTGTCGGCGTCGACGATCTGCGTGACGACGGTGACGGACTTGGCGTCCGCGCTGTCGTTGCGCACGCGCGTACGGGCGTTGACCGTGTTGAGGTTCGGCGTGGTGAGGAACGTCCAGTCGACGGACACGGGATCAGTGACGATCATGTTGACGTCGCGGACGATGCCGCCCCACACGTAGTAGTCGATGGCGCCGCCTTCCGGCGGAATGTCGTTACGGGTGTTGGAGTCCACCTTCACCGCGATGACGTTGTCGGCGCCGCCGACGTTCACGTACGGCGTGATGTCGTAGGTGAACGAGGTGTACGCGCCCTTGTGCTGGCCGACGTGGGTGCCGTTGACGTAGACATCGGCGACCTTGGCGACGCCTTGGAACTCCACCGCGATCCGGCGACCGGAGTACTGGCTGGGCAACGTGAAGTGGCGGCGGTACCACGACACGGGCACCTCGAAGTCGCCCTTGGGGAAGCCCTTGTGCGGGTGGACCCGGAAGTAGGGCAGGCTGACCGGGACGAACACGCTCTCATCCAGCCCCACGGCCTGACCGGCGCCGCCGGGCACCTCACCGGCGAACAACCAGTGGGTGTTGAAGTTGAGTACGGACCGGTTGGAGCTCTGCGGTGTGTACGGTGCCGCGGACGCGGACTGTGGCAGGGCGACAAGCGCCAGCGCCACGGTCGACAGCGTCGTCAGGGCGGCGATGAGACTGCGCAGTTTCCACTTCATGTGCCAGACCTCCAGCGTCAGAGCGTCGTGATGGTCGGGTGGTTGGTGTTGGAGTTCGGCCCATTCGATGAGTGGGGCGCGACGTGCGTCGACCCCTCTTCGCTTCCACGCGCAGTAATGACCTTTCCAACCGGCCCGGCCGGAGCGGTCAAGTATTTCGGGAGTGTTATCGCTGATAACTCTTAAGTCAACCCATGTCGATGAATCGTCCTGTCCGACCGCCGCCGCTGATCCCTCAATCCGGCACGGTTTCGCAGGTAGACCGTCTGAGCTCCACCGTCGGCACTGGGTCGCGCCGGGCCGGTAAGACCTTTCACTGGCACCGCCAATAACAGAAACCCCGAGATTCGGGAGCCGCGAGTGCACATCGAATTCGCCGAGCGGTTGTCGTTATGTATTCCGGCTGCGACTGGTCGCGCACCACGCGAAGGAGCCTTGTGGCATTAAGCGGGTCGACGGGTGGATGAAACGTAACCGACCGATCGGGGTTGTCGACCATAAATCGGGGTACGTCGATGCTGCGGTTCGGCGGAGCGCCCCAATCCTGCGGCCCGACCCGCGACCGCGCAGGTTCTCCGGGGATGGAGGTATTCGATGACAGACCTCGTGAAGCGGCCGTGGCCGCTGGGGTGGCCATTGCGGTGGCCGTCGTCCGGCCGGCGTGGGCTGGCGTTGGCGTTGGCCGTACTGACGTTGACCACCGGCGGCGTGGTGGGCACGGGATCGCCGGCGTCGGCCGCCACGCCGGACACCAGCGCCTGGTACGTCCTGCTGAACCGCAATTCCGGTAAGGCGTTGGACGTGTACAACAGGGCGACGAGCGACGGCGCGCGGATCACGCAGTGGACGCGCAACAACGGAGCCTGGCAGCAGTGGCAGTTCGTCAGTTCCGGGGGAGGCTACTACCGGCTGCGGTCGCGGCACTCCGGCAAGGTCCTCACCATCCGCGGCTCGGCCACCACCAACCTCGCCACCGTCGTCCAGTCGACCGATCAGGCGAGCGCGGGACAGCAGTTCCGCCTCGCCGATTCCAGTGCCGGATACGTGCGTCTGATCAATCGCAACAGCGGCAAGGCCGTCGACGTCCGCAGCTCGTCCACCGCGAACGGTGCCGACGTCGTGCAGTACACCGATCTGGGCCGTACCAGCCAGCAGTGGCAGTTGGTACGTGTCGGCACCGCCACCGACACGGTCGCGCCGACGGTGCCGGGCAACGTCCGGGCCACGGACCTGACCTGTACGTCGGTCCGGTTGTCCTGGACGGCCTCGTCCGACGACGTGGGCGTCGCCTTCTACGACATCTACCACGACGGCCAGCAGATGACCTCGGTGCCCGGCACCACGCTCTCCACCGTCCTGACCGTGACCCCGGGAGCCCAGTGGGGGCTGTACGTGAACGCGCGCGACGCCGCGGGCAACGTCTCACAGGCCAGCGCCACCGTCCCGATCGCCGTGCCGCAGTGCCAGGCCGACACCGAGCCGCCGACGGCACCCACCGGCCTGAGCGCCAGCGCGACCGGCACGACGGTGACCGTGCGCTGGACGGCCGCCACCGACAACGTCGCCGTTACCGGGTACGAGATCACCCGCGACGGGGTACTGGTCGGCTCGACCGCTGGCGGGACGACCACGTTCACCGACAGCGCGCTCGATCCCGACACCACCTACGAGTACCGGGTCGTGGCCCGCGACGCCCAGGGCAACCGCTCGACGCCCAGTGCCGCGCTGGCGGTCACCACTGGGGCGGCCTGCACGTCGGTCATCTGCGCCGTCACGGAGGTCACCACGGAAACCGACCTTCCGTGGGGCCTGACCCAACTGCCGAGCGGTGACGTCCTCTACAGCCGGCGGGACGTCTTCGAGATCGTCCGGCTCAACCCGGCCACGGGTGCCAAGACCAGCGTCGGGCAGGTGCCCGGCGCGGCAGGCACCGACGGAGAGGGCGGCGTGCTGGGCCTCGAGATCGCGCCGGACTTCAACGCCGATCCCTGGCTGTACATCATGCACACCACCGCGACCGACAACCGCGTGGTGCGCATGCGCTACACCGGCGGCGTACTCACCGGAAGCCCGCAGGTCCTGCTGACCGGCATTCCCCGCAACAAGTACCACAACGGTGGACGGCTTCGGTTCGGCCCGGACGGCAAGCTGTACATCGCCACCGGCGACGGTCAGAACGGCGAATGGGCTCAGGACCTCACGAACCTGGCGGGCAAGGTGCTGCGCATCAACCCGGACGGCAGCATCCCCGCGGACAACCCGTTCGGTACCGCCGTGTGGAGCTACGGGCACCGCAACCCGCAAGGGCTCGCCTTCGATTCCCAGGGCC
>JAEZGP010000329.1 GCA_023437285.1 Actinomycetes bacterium
CCTGGGGTCGGGTCGTCGCGGTCCTGGACGACAGCTACTCCGCGGCCGGCTCCGGCACGAAGCGCCGCCGGCCGCTCGCGGTCGCCCTGGCCACCCACTACCTGCTGGAGGCGCTGGCCACCCAGTACGAGGGCCTGTGGCTCAACCACCGCGGCGATCCGCTGCTGGTGCATCCGCTCGGCGCCACCGGGCTGGGCGAGCGCGTCCTCGACGGCCTTGAGCGCCGCCCCGACCGGCTCGTCATCGTCTCCGACGGGTGGGACAACGCCCCGCCCGGCCAGGCCGCCGAGGTGCTGCGCGTGTGGGCCGCGCGCCTCGACCCCGCCGGGGCCACGGCCGTGGTGCACCTCAACCCGGTCTACGACGCCGACATCTTCGACGTACGCCGCCTCGCGCCGGGAGTGGCCACCGTCGGCATCCGCGACGCCGAGGACGCCGCCGCCCTGGTCGAGCTGGCCCGCTTCGCCACCGGCGGGGCGAGCTTCGACGAGCTGCGCCGCCACCTGGCCGACCGCGTCGACCGTTTCCTCAGCGAGGCAGCATGACCAACGGCCCCACGACCAACGGCTCGACGACCAACGGCATCGCGCTCACCGGGCTGACCACCGGCCCGGCCCAGACCTGGGGCGCCGTGCGGCTCGTCCCGCTGCTGCGGGCCGAGCCCATCGTCGACCTTCGCCTGCACGCCCGACTGTACGAGCCCGACGCGCTGTCGATCGTTCAGACCGCGCCGCGCACGGCGTACTTCTCCTACATCCCGCACGGGTTCGTGGCCACCTGGACCACGGACGCGACCCCCGCCGCCGCCTACGGCACCCAGCTGCGGGATCCGGCCGACGCGGAGCCGCCCGCCGGGATCCGGCTGGCGTTTCGCCGCCGCATGGCCCGCCGCGAGGACAAGCAGCGGCTGCGGTTCCTGCCGCTGCACCTGGCCATGGAGGGCTACCTGGCGCTGCACTTCGGCGGCCCCACGATCGCCTGGGAGGAGTGGACCCGCCAGGCCGTCACCCGCGGCCTGTCGCCCCGGGCCGAGTCCAGCTACAGCGGCGCGGCGATCGCCGGCCTCGACGACGCCCTGCGTACCTTCGAGATCTACCCCGACCAGTGCGGCATGGTGCTCTACGTCGCCGACGCCCTCGCCGCCGCGTTCGTCGTCCCCCACCCCGACGACTACCGGGCCCTGCACCCCACCCTGTTGCAGGACTTCTACGGCGAACTGCTGTACCAGTACGCCCACCTGTACCCGGCCGTGCCCGCCTTCACCGCCCGCCTCGACGAGACCGGCGTCGACAGCGTCGCGGACCTGCGCGCACAGCTCGCCCGCACGCGTGCCGACTGGGCGGCGTTCCACGCCGTGATGGCCGGCGGGCTGCTCGCCGCCGAGCACCTGGCCGTCACGCCGGTGCAACGGATGGGCCGGTTCACCCTGTCACGGTTCCTGCCCGCCTTCAACCCCGACGGGGAGAACCACATCGGCGAGACGATCACCGACGACGCCGGTCGGCTCGCGTACCTCAAGACGTTCCGGCTGTCGGCGGCCCAGGCGCGGCGCGGGTACCTGCTGTCCCAGCTCGCGGCGAACGACTGGGATCTGGACGCGACCGCTGCGGCCCTCGGCACCGACCGGGACGGGCTGACGACGCGCCTGGACCGCAGCGGGTTCGGTCACCTGCTGCGGCCCGACATCATCGACGCCTCCCGCAACCGCGCGCGCAAGCAACGGGCGGCCCGTTGACGCTCAGGGGTCGCGGCGCCGGACCGGGGTGAGTGGCGCGGGACGGAACAGGTCCACGATGTCGTCGAGCCGGGTGACGACCACGCCCACGACGACGGCGGTCACCGCCGCGACGGTCAGGCCGGCCGGCTCGACCCGTCCGGGGTCGCCGGGCCCGAGCACGATCCCGATCGCGACGACCGCCAGCAGGACGGCGTTGCGGACCAGGTGCACGCCGCTCAGCGGGGTCGACGATCCGCCGAAGCACCGGCACGCCGTACGCGTCCCGCGCCGCAGCACGGCGCCGATGGCCACGGTGAACGCGACGAGCAGCAGCCCGGCGAGGGCCATCCCGGCGCGGGCCAGGACGGGCACGGCGACGAGGACGACGACCGCCAGCTCCCCCAGGGCCACCACCGCAGCCACCACCTTGGCCCGGGCCGGCGCCACCCGTCGGGGCAGCACGGCCGCGAGCATCGTCGCGGTGGCCGTGGCGAACTCGGCGCGGGCGGACCGGCTGTGCAGCTTGCTGATCGCGGAGACGAGAAAGGTAAACCCGATCGCGACGCGGGCGGCAAGGGCCAGGTAATCCACGAGGCGCCTCCCCGGTCTGCGGCCACCCGGCCCCATCGAATGTCGGGCCGGCCGATACGCCGGAACCTATGCCGCCGGATCAACGGATGTCAACGCGGTGAGCGCGCCGGCCGCGCAGATTGGCCCTGCGTACCGAATTCGGCGAGGAGTTCGGTACGTGACTGCCCTTGGCGTGGCCACCACGCCAAGGGCCGCGACCGCGACACGCCGACACATCATGTGGTGTTGTATTCGCGTTCTCGTGCCCATATATAGTGGGCATCGCAGCTGGTTCGACCGTCCCGTCCGGACGGTCGAGGCAAGAGGGAACCCGGTGTGAGTCCGGGACTGCCCCGCAGCGGTGAGTGGGAACGACCGCCGTCAACGAAGCACTGGGTGCGAGCCTGGGAAGCGACGGCCAGTAGGCGACCGTGAGGTCGGGCCCGCGAGTCCGAAGACCTGCCAGCGCGTCGCGTGCCGTCCGGTGCGCGGCGGTCGGCGGCCGCGCGGGACGGCCGACGCCATCAGCCGACGCGGCGTGCCGCGATCGGCGGCGTCCTCCCGCGCACTGACGACCCCTGAACCGAGGAGGGGACGATGCGGGTACACAAGCGCAACGGCGACGCCGAGCCGGTGGACGTCAACAAGATTGTCGTGGCGGTGCGGCGCTGGGCCGACGACCTCGACGAGGTCGATCCGCTACGGGTCGCGACGAAGACGATCAGCGGCCTGTACGACGGCGCGACGACCGCCGAGCTGGACAAGCTGTCGATCCAGACGGCGGCGGACCTCATCGGCGAGGAGCCGCAGTACTCGAAGCTGGCCGCGCGGCTGCTGGCCGCGTACGTGGCCAAGGAGGTGCGCGGGCAGGGCGTCGCGAGCTTCAGCCAGTCGATCCGTTATGCCCACGACCAGGGGCTGATCGGCGACGCGACGGCCGCGTTCGTGGCCGGCAACGCCCGCGAACTCGACGACGCCGTCGACCCGGACGGCGACCTGCGCTTCGAGTACTTCGGGCTGCGTACGGTCGCCGACCGGTACCTACTGCGCCACCCGACCACCCGGCAGACCGTGGAGACCCCGCAGTACTGGCTGCTGCGCGTGGCCTGCGGCCTGTCGCGGACCCCGACCGAGGCGATCGGCTTCTACCGCCTGATGTCGTCGCTGGCCTACCTGCCCAGCTCGCCGACGCTGTTCAACTCCGGCACCCGGCACACCCAGATGTCGTCGTGCTTCCTGGTCGACTCGCCGCGCGACGAACTGGACTCGATCTACGAGCGCTACCACCAGGTGGCGAAGCTGTCGAAGTTCTCCGGCGGCATCGGCATCTCGTGGTCGCGGGTACGCGGCCGGGGTGCCCTGATCCGCGGCACGAACGGCCGCTCCAACGGCATTGTGCCGTTCCTCAAGACGCTCGACGCGGGCGTGGCCGCCGTCAACCAGGGCGGCCGGCGCAAGGGCGCGGCCTGCGTCTACCTCGAACCGTGGCACCCCGACATCGAGGAGTTCCTCGAATTGCGCGACAACACCGGCGAGGAGGCGCGGCGTACCCACAACCTGAACCTCGCCAACTGGATCCCGGACGAGTTCATGCGCCGCGTCGAGGCCGACGAGGACTGGTCGCTGGTCGACCCGTCGGACGCCCCAGAGCTGCCGGACCTGTGGGGCGAGGAGTTCGAGCAGGCGTACCGGGTGGCGGAGAAGAAGGCCGTCCGGACGGTGAAGGCCCGCGACCTGTACGGGAAGATGATGCGCACCCTGGCGCAGACCGGCAACGGCTGGATGACGTTCAAGGACGCCGCCAACCGGCTGTCCAACCAGACGGGCATGCCCGGCAACACGATCCACCTGTCGAACCTGTGCACCGAGATCCTCGAGGTGAGCAGCGACGACGAGACGGCGGTGTGCAACCTCGGCTCGATCAACCTCGGCGCGCACGTCACGGCCGACGGCGTCGACTGGGCCGCGCTGCGGGCCACGGTTCGCACGGCCGTGGTGTTCCTCGACCGGGTCATCGACCTCAACTTCTACCCCTCGGCGCAGGCGGCCGCGTCGAACCCCCGGTGGCGGCCGGTCGGGCTCGGGCTGATGGGCCTGCAGGACGCGTTCTTCACCCTCCGGCTGCCGTTCGACTCCGAGGCGGCGCGGGAGCTTTCCACGCGCGTACAGGAAGAGGTCTTTCTGACCGCGTTGGAGACCTCGACCGAACTGGCCGAGCGGCACGGTCCGCACCCCGCCTATGACCAGACCCGGGCGGCGCGCGGGCAGCTGCACCCGGACCTGTGGGGTGCGCAACCGTCGCAACACACGCGGTGGGCGACGCTGCGCGAGCGGGTCGCGCGGCACGGGCTGCGCAACTCCCTGCTCGTCGCCATCGCGCCGACGGCGACGATCGCGTCGATCGCGGGCTGCTACGAGTGCGTCGAGCCCCAGGTGTCGAACCTGTTCAAGCGCGAGACCATGTCCGGGGAATTCCTTCAAATCAACACCTATCTGGTACGGGAGCTGACGGCGCGCGGCCGGTGGACGCCGCAGGTGCGCGACCAGATCAAGCGGGCCGAGGGCTCGGTGCAGCACGTCGCCGACCTCCCGGCCGACGTGCGGGAGCTGTTCCGCACCGCCTGGGAGCTGCCCCAGCGCGCGCAGATCGACCTGGCCGCCGCGCGGGCGCCGTACGTCGACCAGTCGCAGTCGCTGAACCTGTTCCTGAGCGCGCCGACCATCGGCAAGCTGTCCTCGATGTACCTCTACGCCTGGAAGGCCGGGCTGAAAACGACGTACTACCTGCGTTCGCGGCCCGCGACGCGCATCCAGCAGGCCACGGTCGCGCTCACCGGCGACGCCGAGGCGTGCTCCCTGGAGAACCCCGAGTCCTGCGAGGCGTGCCAATGACCCTGCTGGAACCCGGCATGGACCTGACACTGCGGCCCATGCGCTACCCGCACTTCTTCGACCGGTTCAAAGACGCGATCCGCAACACGTGGACCGTCGAGGAGGTCGACCTGCACGCCGACCTCGCCGACCTGGGCCGGCTGTCGCCGGCGGAGCGGCACCTGGTCAGCCGGCTGGTCGCGTTCTTCGCCACCGGCGACACGATCGTCGCCAACAACCTCGTGCTCAACCTCTACCAGCACGTCAACTCACCGGAGGGCCGGCTCTACCTGTCGCGGCAGCTGTTCGAGGAGGCCGTGCACGTCCAGTTCTACCTGAACCTGCTCGACACGTACGTGCCCGACGAGGCGGAGCGGTTCGCGGCGTTCGCGGCCGTGGAGAACATCCCGTCGATCGCCCGCAAGGCCGAGTTCTGCTTCCGGTGGATCGACTCCATCTTCGAGCTGCGCGAGCTGCGTACCCGCGCCGACCGGCGGGCGTTCCTGCTCAACCTGATCTGCTTCGCCGCGTGCATCGAGGGCCTGTTCTTCTACGGCGCCTTCGCCTACGTGTACTACCTGCGCTCGCGCGGCCTGCTGCACGGGCTCGCGTCGGGCACCAACTGGGTGTTCCGCGACGAGTCGATGCACATGGCGTTCGCGTTCGACGTGATCGACACGGTACGGGCTGAGGAGCCGGACCTGTTCGACGCCGAACTGGAGCAGCAGGTCGGCGACATGCTGGCCGAGGCCGTCGAGTGCGAGGTGCAGTTCGCCGCCGACCTGCTGGAGCAGGGCGTGTCGGGCCTGTCGCTGGCCGACATGCGCGAATACCTGCAGCACGTCGCCGACCGGCGGCTGGCCGCGCTCGGCATCGCGGCCCGCTACGGCTCGCGCAACCCGTTCGCGTTCATGGAGTTGCAGGACGTACAGGAGCTGGCCAACTTCTTCGAGCGGCGCGTGTCCGCCTACCAGGTCGGGGTCACCGGCAGCGTCCGCTTCGACGACGACTTCTAACGGGGGGGCGGCGTGGCGCGTCACGCCGGCGAGCCGCGCCGCTCGGCGATGCGGGCCAGGGTCGTGAACAGCGCGACCACGAGACGGTCGAAAACCCGGTCCGGCAGCAGCCAGCGGGCGAACACGGCCGCCGTGGCGCCGCGTCCGGCGGCGTAGCGGGTGCGGGGCCGGCTTGGACATCAGGTCCCACAGCTCGACCGGGTATTCGAACTCCTTGGCCTCCCAGTCGCGAGCGACCGAC
>JAEZGP010000433.1 GCA_023437285.1 Actinomycetes bacterium
GCCCCTGCGCGCGGCCGGCCGCCACGGCCGAGGCGGCGGCGGCGATGGTGGTCGCGTGATCGGCGCCGCGGGCGGCCGGCTCGGCCATCGCGACGTACTGATCGGCGACGAGCACCTCCACCCGCTCGCGGGTGGAGGTGTCGAGGGCAGCCGTCACCTCGTCGGCCACCCGGCGGGGGCCGACGAGGAGGAGCTGAAGTTCCGGATCGGAGCGGCAGGCGCGCAGAGCGCCGTCAACCACGACGGCGGGGGCGTCATCCCCGCCGAGGAGGTCGACGGCGATCCGCGTCCCGGCAGTCCGCCCGGGGGCAGGTCGCGTCACCCGTGTCCCGGGCTCAGACCTCGATGACCTGGCGACCGTTGTACGTGCCGCAGACCGCGCAGACCGCGTGCGGCAGCTTCGGCGAGCGGCACTGCGGGCAGGCGACGGTGGCGACGGGAGTGGTCTTCCACTGCGCCCGGCGCGACCGGGTGTTGCTGCGCGACATCTTGCGCTTGGGAACGGCCACGGCTCTTTACTCCTAGGTCAGGCCCGCTGTGAGGTCAGCGGGTCAGGTCGTTCAGTTTGGCCCAGCGCGGGTCGACCGCCTGGTGGCTGTGGTCGGCCGGCAGGGTGTCCCAGGGCTCGCCGCATTCGGCGCACAGCCCCGGGCAGTCCTCCCGGCACAGCGGGTTGGTCGGCAACGCGAGCACCATCGCGTCCCGTACGGCCGGCTCCAGGTTGATCAGATCGCCCTGCATCCGGCCGACCTCGTCCTCGTCGGTCGTCTCGTCCGTGGTGCTGTTCGCGTACGCGTACAGCTCCGCGATCGTCACGTCCAACGTGTCGTTGATCTCGCGCAGGCAGCGGCTGCACTCCCCCACGAGCGGCCCGGTGACCTGGCCGGAGACGTACACGCCTTCCGACACGGAGGTCATCTGCAGCCGCAGGGAGAGGTCGGCACCTGCCGGCACTCCGATCAACTCCAGGCCGAGGTCCTCCGGCGCGGGCACCACCCGGACAACCTCACGCATAGCACCCGGGCTGCGAGGCAGGTCCCGGGTATCGAGGACCAGCGGCGCGCGCGGGTCAAGGTGAGTTATCGAATGTTCACGCATCGTAGGCTCCGACCAGAAGTGGCCGACGTAAGACACTACCTGAGCGGCGGCGGCACCGTCGAATCGCCCCGCGTCCGCTCAGAAGGGCAGGGGGCGTTCGTCCTCCTTCGGGGCGAACGTACCGATCTCGCGCAGCGCGTGCATCTTGTCGCGGCCGCGCTCGATGGACGCCAGCGACCGGGTCAGGAACTGCTCGAAGTTGGCCAGGGTCGTGTCGACGTACTCGTCGACCTCCTCGCGCAGCCGCTGGACCTCCGAGCGCGCCTCGCCCATGATCCGGTTGGCCTCGTGCTCGCTGGAGACGACGACCTCGCTGTGCGACACCAGCCGGGCGTGCTCGGCCTCGCCCTCGGCGATGATGCGGTCGGCCTCCCGCTGGCCGGCATCGAGGATCTTGTCACGCTCCTCCAGCAGCGCCGCGGCCCGGCGCAGCTCCGCCGGCAACTCGCTGCGCAGCTGGTCCAGGAGGCCGATCAGCTCGCCGCGGTCCACCATGCAGTTGCGCGACATCGGCACCTGACGTGCGCCCTCCACGAAGGCGATGATCTCGTCGATGCGGTCGATCGGATCCACCGGGCGTCACTCCTCCTGTGCAGGGACCCATCTATTCTGCGGCCGGCGCCCGGGTGGCGCCCAGCCGCCACGTCGGTGAGCCTTGCACAGCCGATCGGTCGTCATTGCGGACGCAACCGCTCGGCCAGCCGGCGGGCCACCGTGTCCGGCACGTGGGCCGTCACATCGCCACCCCACTTGGCCACGTCCTTGACGAGGCTGGACGACAGGAACGAGTGCACCGGGTTGGTCGGCATGAACAGCGTCTCCACGCCGGCCAGGCCGATGTTCATCTGCGCCATCTGCAACTCGTAGTCGAAGTCGCTCACCGCGCGCAGGCCCTTGACGACGACCATGGCGTCCTGCGCCCGGCAGAAGTCCACGAGCAGCCCCTGGAACGTCTCGATCCGCACGTTGTCGAAGGGCCGGGTCACCTCGCTCAGCATCTCGATGCGCTCGGCGACGCTGAACAGTCCCATTTTCGACTGGTTCAGCAACACGGCGACGATCACCTCATCGAAGATGCGCGCCGTACGACTGATGATGTCCAGATGGCCGTTCGTCACCGGATCGAACGAGCCCGGACAGACCGCCCGCCTGATATTGCTGGTCACGCTGCGCGACCGTACCAGAGCATGGTCTCGCCGTAGCGGCGACCGCGCTCGGCAGTGATCTTGTCCACCCAGGTCGGCTCCGGCGAGCGCGCGGAACGTTCCACCACGACGACCGCTCCCGGCGCGAGCCACCCGTTGTCGACCAGGGTGCTCAGCACCGCGGTCACCTCACCGTCCGCGAGGGCATAGGGCGGATCGGCGAACACCACGTCGTACGCCGCGTCCGGCGCCCCGGCCAGGACGGCGGCGACCTTTCCGGTGGCCAGACGCACCGTCGCGCCCAGCTTGAGCGCCGCGATGTTGGCCCGCGCCGTGCGGGCGGCGCCGGGGTCGGACTCGACGAGCAGCACGTGCTCGGCGCCCCGCGAGGCCGCCTCCAGGCCGACGGCCCCGGACCCGGCATACAGGTCGGCGAATCGGCAGCCCACCAGGTCCACCATGGTGTCCAGGGTGGAGAACAGCGCCTCCCGGACCCGGTCGGAGGTGGGTCGCGTGTCCCGACCGGGGGGTGCGGAGATCCGCCGGCCGCCGTGCGTACCCGCCACGATCCTCGTCACGAGCGCGAGGCTACCCGCCCGGCGCCGGTCACCCCTTTTCGAGGTATTCGGCGCGTTCGTCGTCGACCAGCTTGGCGACCGACGCCGCGAGCGCCGGATGGTCGCTCAGCTCGGGATCGTCGTCGATGAGCCGCACGGCCTCCTCGCGGGCCTCGCCGATCAGCTTGGCGTCGCGCAGCAGCGACAGCAGCCGCAGGTGGGAGCGGCGCCCCGACTGGCTCGCACCGAGCACGTCACCCTCGCGGCGCTGTTCGAGGTCGAGTTCGGCGAGCCGGAACCCGTCCAGGGTGGAGGCCACCGCGTCGAGGCGGTCGCGCGCGGGCGACCCCGGCGGGGCCTCGCTCACCAGCAGGCACAACCCCGGGGCGGCGCCCCGGCCGACGCGGCCGCGCAACTGGTGCAGTTGCGAGATGCCGAACCGGTCGGCGTCCAAGATGATCATCACGGTGGCGTTGGGCACATCGACGCCGACCTCGACGACCGTGGTGGCCACCAGCACGTCGAGCTTGCCGGCCGCGAAGGCGCGCATGACCGCGTCCTTCTCGTCGGGCGGCAGGCGGCCGTGCAGCGCGGCGATGCGCAGCCCGTGCAGCGGCCCCTCGCGCAGCAGCGGCTCCACCT
>JAEZGP010000714.1 GCA_023437285.1 Actinomycetes bacterium
GTGCTCGCGACCGGGCGGGTCGCCGCCCTCGACATCGCCTGCACCTGGGACCCGGCCGCCCCCGACCCGACCGGCGCGCGCCCGCGCCTGCTCGCCGACCTGCTGGCCCTGGCAAGCCGACCGTGACGCGGGCTATGAACCGGGGCGGTACGCATAGGTACCGCCCCGGTTCCCCGCTCGGTCGATGATCACGTACCAGTCGAGCGTCAGCCCAGGCCGGTGCGCATCGCGGCGATGAGTTCGCCGTTGGTGGTGTCGCCCGACAGTTCCCAGAAGAAGGAGCCGCCGAGGCCCTGGTTGTTGGAGTACGTCATCTTGCCGCCGATCGTGGCCGGCGTGTCGTAACTCCACCACTGCCCGCCGCAGAACGCGTACGCCGTGCCGCCGACCGTACCCGTCGCCGGGCAGCGGGCCTTGAGCACCTTGTAGTCCTCGGTGCCCGCCTCGTATGTGCCGGGGGCCGGGCCGGTCGCGGAACCGCCGGGGGCCGCCTGGGTCACCCCCGTCCAGCCCTTGCCGTAGAACCCGATGCCGAGCAGGAGCTTGCTCGCCGGGATGCCCTTGGACTTGAGCTTCTGGATCGCGTTGTCGGCGTAGAAGCCCGCCGTCGGGATGCCCGGGTACGACGTGAGCGCCGAGTGCACGGCCGTCGGCCCCTGGGCCGCCCACGGCCCGAAGAAGTCGTACGTCATGACGTTGTACCAGTCGACGTACTGCGCCGCGCCGGCGTAGTCGGCCGCGTCGATCTTGCCGCCGCTCGTCCCGTCGGCCGTGATGGCCGCCGTGACCAGGTTGTTGGCGCCGAAGCGGGTACGCAGCGCCGACATCAGGGTCTTGAACGACGCGAACCCGCTGCTGTCGCAGCTGAGCCCGCACGCGTTCGGGTACTCCCAGTCGATGTCGATGCCGTCGAACACGTCTGCCCAGCGGGGGTCCTCGACCAGGTTGTAGCAGGAGTTCGCGAACGCGGTCGGGTTCGCCGCCGCCTGCGCGAAGCCGCCCGACCAGGTCCAGCCGCCGAACGACCAGAGGACCTTGATGTTCGGGTACATCTTCTTGAGCCGGCGGAGCTGGCCGAAGTTGCCGCGCAGCGCGCCGGGGTCCCACGTGTCGGCGACCCCGTCGACGCTCTCGGCCGCCGAGTACGCCTTGTCGTAGTCGGCGTTCGAGTCGCCGATCGCGCAGCCTCCGTTGGTGACGTTGCCGAAGGCGTAGTTGATGTGCGTGAGCTTCGCCGCCGAGCCGCTCGTCACGATGTTCTTGACGTGGTAGTTGCGCTGGTAGACGCCCCACTCCACGAAGTACCCGAGCAGTTTCTTGCCGCCCGGCGTGCTGGTGGTCGGCACGCTGCTCGTGGGCACGGTGCTCGTCGGCGGGCGGCTCGTCGGCGGGCGGCTGGTCGGCGGTGCCGAGGTGGCCACCCGGGTCGTCGTCGGTGCGGCGGTGGTCGGGGTGGTGCCGCCGCCGCAGGCGCCGCCATTGATGGTGCAGTTCTGGGGCGCCTTGGCGGCGCCGGTGGCGATGTAGCCCCAGTTGAAGGAGGCGCCGGGCGCGAGGGGACCCGCCCAGCTCTTCTTCGTCGCCGTGTACCGGGTGCCGCTGCTGGTCACGTCGGCATCCCAGAAGCTGGAAATGGTGGTGCCGGCCGGCAGGTCGAACGCGATCTGCCAGGTGTTGACGGTGGCGTCGCTGCCGTTGGTGACGGTGACCCGGACCTCGTGGCCCGTGCCCCAGTCCGACGTGGCGGTGAACGTGGCCGTCACGCTGCCCGCGGCGAACGCGTTCACGGCCGGTACCAACGCGATCGCCAGGACAGCTGCGGCGCCGGCGATGCTCGCGCGGCGCACGGAACGTCTCATGAACCCTCCCCTTACAGTTAGGAAAGTTTCCAAACAGTTCTGAGAGGACCGTCCCACAACCGTCCATCGTGGTCAAGATGCAAATGCTTCTATCACCGCCGGGATCGCCGCGCCGGCGCCGGGGACGGTTGTTCCGGGCCGGGTGTCCCGTCACCTGGGAATTCTCTACCTTGCCGCCTTGGAAAGTGGACAAGACGCTTGTCGACTCATCAGACTCGTCCTTGTGGACCTGCTCCTGACCGCCGCCGGCTTCGGCGTGGGCATCGTCGTCGGGCTGACCGGCATGGGGGGCGGGGCGCTGATGACACCGCTGCTCGTGCTGGCCTTCGGCGTACCGCCGCTGGCCGCCGTCTCCAGCGACCTCGTGGCCAGCGCGGTGATGAAGCCGTTCGGCGGCTGGGTCCACGCCCGCCGGGGCACCGTCAACTGGGCGCTCGTGCGGTGGCTGTGCGTCGGCAGCGTGCCGGCCGCCTTCGCCGGCGTCCTGCTCACCCGCCTGCTGCCCGGCGACGAGTCCGTGCAGCACGTCATCCAGTACGCGCTGGGTGCCGCTCTCGTGCTCGCCGCCGTCGGGCTGATCGCCAAGGCGCGCGCGTCCCGGCGCACCTCCGGGGTCGCCGCCCATCCGTCGATCGTCGTCCGACCGTTGCCGACCGCCCTGCTCGGCGCGGGCGGCGGGGTGATCGTGGGGCTGACCTCCGTCGGATCCGGTTCCTTGATCATCGTGATCCTGCTGGCCCTCTACCCGGCGCTGCGACCCAACCACCTGGTCGGCACCGACCTCGTGCAGGCGGTCCCGCTGGTCGGCGCCGCCGCGATCGGCCACGCGTTCTTCGGCGACCTGCACCTGGACCTCGCCGGCGCCATCCTCGTCGGCTCGGTGCCCGGCGTGCTGCTCGGGGCCCGGTTCTCCTCGCGCGCCCCGGCCGGCGTCGTCCGCGCCGCGCTCGTCGTGGTGCTATTGACCAGCGCATTGAAGATGTTCGGTGCGCCGAACGTCCTCGTCCTCGCCGTCGCCGCGACGGCGATCACCACCGCGATCGTGGTCGGCGTACGGGGCCGCGCGGCCACGCCGCCCGACGTTCCGGCCGACCCGAAACTGATCGCCGCCGGCGCCGCCGTCGACTGACGATTGTGTGACCCGTGGCCGACCGGGCAATAATGCGGCGTGGATGTCCTCGGAGGCCGGTACCGGCTGGTCGAACTGATCGGCACCGGCGGCATGGCTACGGTCTGGCGCGCGGACGACGATGTGCTGGGCCGACCGGTCGCCGTAAAGATCCTTTCGCCCGCGCTGGCGAAGGACCCCAGCTTCCGCGAGCGCATCCAGCGGGAGGCGCGGGCCGCCGCCCGGCTCGCCCACCCCTACATCGGCGTCGTACACGACTACGGGGAGTGGACCGACCCGGAGGGCGCGGTGCGTCCGTACGTGGTCATGGAACTTATCGACGGTCCATCGCTGAGTGAGGCGCTGAGCGCCGGGCAGCTGCCCTGGTTCCGCGCGGCGGCCATCTGCGCGAAGGTCGCCGAAGGGCTGGCCACCGCCCACGCGCGCGGCCTCGTGCACCACGACATCAAGCCCGCCAACATCGTGCTGTCGACGACCGGCCCCAAGATTGTCGACTTCGGCATCTCGGCGATCGTCGGCGAGCAGGACCAGGCGGGCGCCGTCTTCGGTACGCCCGGGTTCGTGGCGCCCGAACGCATCGGCGGCAACCCCATCAAGCCGGCGGCCGACGTGTACGCCCTCGGGCTCACCCTCTACCGGTGCATCGCCGGCAAGCCGCCCTGGCCGGCCACGACGGCCGAGTCGCTGCTCTTCGCCCACCTCTACACGCCGCCCGCGCCGCTGCCCACCCACGACGCCGCCGGCACGGACGCCCCCATTCCCGCCGAGCTGATTGACATCTGCGACCGGTGCCTGCTGAAGGACCCGGACGCCCGGCCCACCGCCAGCGAGGTCGCCGAGGCCCTCGCCACCCTGCCGATGCCCGCCGCGGCGACCCGCCACCGGGCACCGGCCAAGGCGACGCCGATCGCCGGCGGCACCGCCCGCAACGTGACGTCGTACCTGCCCCCGGCCAGCGAGGCGACCGGCGCCGTCGCCCCGCC